>JBJEYO010000069.1:0-12516 GCA_051886935.1 Candidatus Enterenecus sp.
GAATGATCTGGTCGCGCAGCGCCGCGGCCACCTCGAACTCCAGCATCTTGGCCGCCTCTTTCATCTGCTTCTCCAGTTTTGCGATAAGCTCCTGGCGCTGCTGCTTGGTGAGCTGGCGGGCGTTGGGGTCGAAGTCCGCCTTCTCCTCCGGGTTCAGGGCCATGACCTCCCGCACCGACTTGATGATGGTCCTGGGCACGATGCCGTGGGCCTTGTTGAAAGCGTCCTGCTTCTCCCGGCGGCGCTCCGTCTCCTCCATGGCCCGGGCCATGGAGGGGGTGACGGTGTCGGCGTACAGGATGACCATGCCCTCCGCGTTGCGGGCGGCACGGCCGATGGTCTGGATGAGGGAGGTCTCGGACCGGAGGAAGCCCTCCTTGTCCGCGTCCAGAATGGCCACCAGGGACACCTCCGGCAGGTCCAGACCCTCCCTCAGCAGGTTAATGCCCACCAGCACATCGAACTCGCCCAGGCGCAGGTCCCGGATGATTTCCATGCGCTCGATGGTGTCGATGTCGTGGTGCATATAGCGCACCCGGATGCCCGCGTTTTTCAGGTAGTCGGTCAGGCTCTCGGCCATCTTCTTGGTCAGGGTGGTCACCAACACCCGCTCGCCCCTGGCGGAGCGGTCGTTGATCTCCCCGATCAGGTCGTCGATCTGGCCCTCCACCGGGCGCACCTCCACTTTGGGGTCCAGCAGGCCGGTGGGGCGGATCACCTGCTCCACGATCTGGCCGGAGCGGGTGCGCTCGTACTCGCCGGGGGTGGCGGATACATAGACCACCTGGTTGAGCCGTTTTTCAAACTCCTCAAACTTCAACGGCCGGTTATCAAAGGCGCAGGGCAGCCGGAATCCGTAGTCCACCAGGGTGGTCTTGCGGGCCCGGTCGCCGTTATACATGGCGTGGACCTGGGGCAGGGTCACATGGCTCTCGTCGATGAACAGGACGAAGTCCTTGGGGAAATAGTCCAGCAGCGTATGGGGCGGCGAGCCCGCGGGCCGGCCCTCGATGACCCGGGAGTAGTTCTCAATACCGGAGCAGTAGCCCAACTCCTGCATCATCTCGATGTCGTACATGGTGCGCTGCTTGATGCGCTGGGCCTCGATGAGCTGCTCCCGCTTTTCAAAGTAGGCCACCCGCTCCTCCAGCTCCTTATAGATCTCCTGGATGGCGGCGTCCATCTTCTCCTTGGGGGTCACATAGTGGGTGGCGGGCCAGATGGGGATGTTGTTCAGCCGCCGGATGGGCGTGCCGGTGACAACGTTGATCTCGCTGAGGCGGTCGATCTCGTCCCCGAAGAACTCCACCCGGATGGCGGTGTCCTTCCAGTAGGCGGGCCACACCTCCACCGTGTCCCCCCGGACACGGAACATGTTGCGCTCAAAGGCGATGTCGTTGCGCTCGTAGCGGATGTCCACCAGCCGCTTGAGCAGCTCCTCGATTTTGATGGTCTGCCCCACCCGCAGGGACACCATCATCTTGGCGAAGTCCTCCGGCTCGCCCAGGCCGTAGATGCAGGACACGGAGGACACCACGATCACGTCCCGCCGCTCCAGCAGGGAGGCGGTGGCGGACAGGCGCAGCCGGTCGATCTCCTCGTTGATGGCGGAGTCCTTCTCGATAAAGGTGTCGGTGTGGGGGATATAGGCCTCCGGCTGGTAGTAGTCGTAATAGGAGACGAAATACTCCACCGCGTTGTTGGGGAAGAACTCCCTGAACTCGGCGCACAGCTGGGCGGCCAGGGTCTTGTTGTGGGCCAGCACCAGGGTGGGCCGCTGCACCTTCTCGATGACCTTGGCCATGGTGAAGGTCTTGCCCGAGCCGGTAACGCCCAGCAGGGTCTGCTCGTTCAGACCGTTTTCAATGCCCGCCGCCAGGGCCTCGATGGCCTCGGGCTGGTCGCCGCTGGGCTTGTATTCGGAAACGACCTGGAATTTGGGCATATGCTTTCCCCTCCTCTGCTGCGCTCATTATAATAAAACAAATGTTCTATGTCAATCCTTTTCTCCCAGCTGGTCAAACACGCCGGATTCCCGCATGGACACCATCTCATCGCCGGCCACCACGAAGTGGTCCATAAGCTGGATGTTCACCCGGCGGAGCAGGGAGTGGATCTCCATAGTCACCGCCACATCCGCCGGGGAGTAGAGGGCGATGCCGGACACATGGTTGTGGGCAAGGACCACCCGGCTGGCGTTGCAGGACAGGGCCTCCTCCAGCACCTTGCGGGCGGTGATGGACACGCTGTCCACCACGCCCTCGCCCAGCTTGCGGCAGGCGATGAGCTTGTTCTTCCCGTCCAGACACACCAGATAGGCCAGCTCGTTCCGGGCGCCGAAGAACAGGGGCACCAGCAGGTCCCGGAACTGCCAGGAGCTCTCCAGGGTACCATCCACCCGCCCGCTCTCCTCCAGATAGCGGGCGGCCACGGCGGGCAGCAGCCGGATGAGGGCGGCGGTGTTCTCCCCCACCCCTTTTACCTTCAGCAGATCCTCATGGGTGGCGTTGAACACCCCGGCCAGGGAACCAAACCGGTCAATGAGGGCGTGGGCCAGGGGATTCACATCTCCCTGTGGAATGGCGTAGAACAGCAGCAGCTCCAGCACCTTGTGGTCCGCCATGCCGCCGAGACCACGGGCCAGGAATTCCTGTTTTGCCCGCTGCCGGTGGCCGGTATGGATGGACTTGGCCATGCGCTCACCTTCTCTTTCTCTCGTGAATACCCGAATAATGTATTATACCATCTCCGCCGCCCGGCCACAATACATTTGCCCTTGTAATTTTCTTAAAATCTGTTTCCCGCCGCGCGAAAAGGCCCGCCCGGACAACCGGGCAGGCCTCTCACAGTTTCTCGATTTTGAAGGCAGGCACCGCCTGGTCCCGGGTGAGCCAGGCCGCCGCCGCGGCCAGAGCGTCCTCCCCCGGCGGGTCCCACCGCGCGCCGTTCCACTCCACCGTCAGGGAAAAGCCCTCCCGGTCCGCCGTCAGCAGGGGCACGCCGGGCCGGGGCCGGTCCAGCACATCGCAGCCCAGCCGCTCCAGCAGCAGTCTCAGGGCGGCGGGGCCGTCGCAGCACACCGCGGCCATCCGGCTGCGGCCTGCCGCCCGCCGGGCCGCCCAGCCGCAGTTGGCCCCGGTGAGGGCGTCCCAGCTGCCGGTGCATGGGGCGGTCACCTCCGCCGCGGGAGGCGAGAAGGGCAGCCCCCCGCCGTCGGTCACCCAGGCCCGGACTTCTCCGCCCTCCTGGCGGAGAAACACCCCGGCGGCCATGCCGTAATATTTGGTCAGCCACACGCCGCAGGCGGCGCAGTCCCCATCGTGGAACCGGGCCTCCCCACCGGCCAGGGCCACGCCGCAGCCCACACATCGGGCCAGCGCTTTGGCCAGGGACCCCCCGGCGCTGCCGATGGCCACTGTGCCCAGCGCTCCCAGCCGCAGGCCCAGCTCATACATCTCCCGGCCCCGCTCCGTCCGCTCCTCCATGGCCGCTCCCCCCTTTTGAGGAGAGTATAGCCAGGAAAAAAGGGGGTTATTCGTACAGCTTCAGCAGATCCTCCAGCCGGTGCTTAAACTCCGCGGCGGCCCACTGGGGGGAGAGGATCTCCACCCCGTTCCCCAGGCCGAACAGCCAGCCCCACAGGGGGGGGCTGGCCACCACATCCACCGTGACGGTGAAGTGGTCCTCCCCGTCGGGCACCAGCATGACCTCCTGGCCGAACCGGTCGATGACCACCCCAGCCAGACCCGCCCGGCACCGCAGGCGCAGGGCGCAGGGCTGGCCGGAATACATTCCGAAATGCCGGCCTGCATAGCCCTCCGGGTTCCAGTCCCCCCGGTCCGTGCCCGGCGTGCCGGAGATGATGATGTCCGTCATCTTGTCCACCCGGTAGTGGCGCAGCTCCCTGTGCAGCTCGTCCCAGCCGGCCAGGTAGTAGTTCTCGTTGTCCCAGATGAGGCCGAAGGGGGTGACCCGGTAGCGCCCTCCCTCCCGGCGGAGCACCCGCTCCTTTTTCATGTTGTACTCGAAGTAGTGGAACGAGATGACCTTGTTGGCGGCGATGGCGGTGTGGAGCTTGTCCACATTGTAAAAGATGCTCTCGTTCATGGTCTTGATGCGGCGGTCCACATAGACCTGCCGCTGGAGCTGCCGGGCCTGATGCACCGAGGCCAGCCCCTCCAGCTTGCGGATGAGAGTGTCGCTCTTTTTGCCGGTCAGGAAGCGGCTGGACTGCACCGCGTCCACCAGCAGCTTCAGTTCCGCCAACTCAAAGTCCCGCTGGCCGATGAACCAGCCGCCCCCCGCGCCCTTCCGGCTCTGCACGTCCAGGCCCAGCTGGCGCAGCTGCTCCATGTCGTCGTAGATGCTCTTGCGCTCGGCAGAGATGTCCCACCGCTCCAGCTCGGCCAGCATCTCCTGGGTGGAGACGGGGTGCTCCTCGTCGCTGCGCTCCAGCAGCAGTTTGGCCAGAATGGGCAGCTTCCGCTTCTGATTGGCGCTCTTGGCCATACGACCACCTCCTTACGGTATCAGGGTACCACTGTATCTGTCCTATATTTGGGACTTATTATAGCATCCGCCGGAGCAGAATGCAAGCCCCCGCAGCCAGATGGACGCGGGGGCTTGGTACAAACACAGCTCAATCTCTGCCGGACAGGGCGGACAGGTCGAAGCCCTCCACGATGCCCCAGTGGGCAAACCGGGCGCACAGCTCCTCCACCCGCTCGCCGTCCGCGCCGTAAATGGTCAGCTTGCAGCCCATGCCCTCCGCCGTCACAAAGGACACCTTGCGGCTCTCCCGCAGCTCCACACCATCCCTGACGGCGTAGCCCGTGTTTTTCAGGGCCTGAATGGTCACGCCGCAGAACTCCGTGGTCTCATAGCTGTCATCGGGATAGCGGATGCAGTCGGGCACCGCGCCGCCGTCCAGCAGCTCGATCTGGAAGGCCACATCGGTTCCCTCCGCCCACAGGGAGACGGAGCAGACCGTGCCGTCCTCCAGCAGCCACACCGTGCCGCCCCACTCCAGGCCGCTGTCCCAGGCCAGGTGGACGGTCATGTTCTCCTCGCCGCCCACCAGCGCCGCCGCATCGGCCCCATCGGCCTCGCGGTGCAGGGCGCTGGGCGGGGCCAGGCTGTAATCCGCCGCCAGGCCATCCTTCTCCTCCACATAGTTCAGGTAGGGCAGCAGACAGTACATCGCCACCTTGCCGTCATTGACCTCGTAACCGCCGCCGGTGGGGGTGTGATCGGTCTCACCGCCCGGCAAAATGGCGATGTCCAGCTGACCGCTGGCCTCGGCAATCTCGATGCCGGGGGTGTCGTGCTGATTGCCCCGGCTCAGCCCCCAGGCTCCCAGGCCCAGCACCAGCACCAGGGCCGCGGCCACGGTGGCGTACTTTTTCCAGACCTGGGGCTTTTTCGGGGCCGGCTCCAGGCTCATCAGCTTCTCATGCAGCGTGTCGGACACGGTCACGCTGTCCATATAATCGCAGTAGCGTTTCACAGTTTAACTCCTTTCAGCTCCCGGCGCAGGGTCTCCCTGGCCCGGCTCAGGTGGGAGCGCACCGTTCCGGGCCGCTGGCCCAGGATGCGTGCGATCTCTTCCGTGGAATAGCCTTCATAGTAAAAAAGGTGTACCGCTGCCCGCTGGTTGGCCGGAAGGGCCAGCACCGCCTCCGCCACCTCCCGGCTGTCCCCGTCCGGGGCCGGGTAGATGTCCAGAAGCTCAGTGACCGGGTGCCGCTTCGCCGCCCGCAGGCGGCTCTTGCAGCCGTTGGCGCACACCGTCAGCAGCCAGGCCCGGGCGTGATCCCCGTCCCGGAACTCCGGCCCCTTTTCCAGGCAGCGCAGGAAGGCGTCCTGCACCGCGTCCTCCGCCTCCTGTGGGTCCTTCAGGATGGCCAGGGCCGCCCGGAACAGGGTGTTTTCATATCGCTGAACAAGTTCTTCCAACCGGTTGGTCTGTTCCATCGTCCGCCCTCCTTTCACCCTTTACACGCCCGGCAGCGGCAAAATGTTGCGCCCGGCAAAAATTTTTCTTACATTTTTATTTTTTCCGTGCTATAATGTTTGCTGATCAAATTATCAGCGTGTCCCGAATAGATGTAAGTCCAGCTTTTCAAGTGCGCGATCTATCGAAGAATTTCTTCGTGGGATCGCGCACTTTTATTGTCTGAAAAGGAGTTTATATCTGTCATGGAACAACAAACGCAAAGCGCCGCCTATCTGGGGCAGACGCCCATCGGCAAGCTGCTGCCGAAATTCTCCGTCCCCTGCGTCATGTCCCTGCTGGTGTCCGCCCTGTACAACATCGTGGACCAGATCTTCATCGGCCAGTCCGCCGCCGGCTACCTGGGCAACGCCGCCACCAACGTGGTCTATCCCTTCACCGTGGTGGCCCTGGCCCTGGCCCTGCTGGTGGGCGACGGCGCCGCCGCCCTCCTCTCCCTGTCCCAGGGCCGGGGCGACGACGAGACCGGCCGCCGGGCGGTGGGCAGCGCCATCACCCTCAGCGTGATCATCGGCGTGGTGCTGGCCGCCGTGGGCCTGATCTTCATGGAGCCCATCCTGTCCCTGTTCGGCGTCACCGCCAACTGCCACGACTTCGCCGTGCAGTATATGCGCATCATCTGCCTGGGCATCCCCTTCTATATCATCACCAACGGCCTGAACGCCTCCATCCGGGCCGACGGCGCCCCCACCTACGCCATGGTGTCCACCGTGGTGGGCGCAGTCATCAACCTGGTCTGCGACCCCATCGCCATCTTCGTGCTGGACTGGGGCGTGGCCGGCGCCGCCTGGGCCACCATTCTGGGCCAGGTGGTCACCGCCGTGCTGGCCCTGATCTACTTCCGCAAGCCCAAGACCTTCCGGCTCACCGCCCCGGACTTTGTGCCCCGGGCCTCTGTGCTGGCCAAGACCCTGTCCATCGGCCTGCCCAGTCTGATCATCCAAATGGCCATCGTCATCATCATGACCGTATCCAACACCCTCATCGGCATCTACGGCCCCCAGTCGGTCTACGGCCCCGACATCCCCCTGGCGGTCATCGGCATCGTCATGAAGGTGTTCGGCATCGTGGTGGCCATCGCCATTGGCATCGCCCTGGGCGGCCAGCCCATCATCGGGTACAGCTTCGGCGCCGGCGACGGCAAGCGGGTGTTCAAGGTCTACCGCTATATTCTGGTCTCCGTGCTGGTGGTGGGTCTCATCGCCATGGCCATCTTCGAGCTCTGCCCCCAGATCATCATCGCCCTGTTCGGCAGCGAGGGTGAGCTGTACAACGAGTTCGCCGAGCTGTGCTTCCGGGTGCTCCTGTCCGGCATCGCCCTGACCTGCATCCAGAAGGCCAGCAGCATCTTCCTCCAGTCCCTGGGCAAGCCGGGGCAGTCCACCCTGGTCTCCCTGGCCCGGGACGTGATCTTCTTCGTCCCCACCATCATCATCTTCGCCCGGGCGGGCGGCATTACCGCCATGCTGTGGGCCGCCCCGGTGGCCGATGTTCTCTCGGTCATCCTGGCCTTCGCCCTCATTATCCCCCTGCACCGCAAATACTGCAAAAACGGCACTCCCGCCGGCCCCGTCGAGCCCGCCGAGAGCCAGTCCTGAGCCAAAAAGACCGCCCCGCCTTCCGGCGGGGCGATCGCATTTCACACGGTTCAGCCCTGATCCTCAATGAGGCCGTAGCCGCCGTCGTTGCGCTTATACACCACGGCAAAGGCCCCGTTATCCTCGTTTCTGAAGGCGAAGAAGGTGTGGTCCAGCAGATCCATCTGAAGAATGGCCTCGTCCACCGTCATGGGCTTGAAGGCGAATCTCTTGGTGCGGACCACCTGGAACTCGTTCTCCTCCACCACATCGGGCACGAAGGTGGAGACCTCCTCATCTGCCACGGTGCGCTCAAAGGCGTCCTGGCGCAGCCGCTTCTCCAGACGGGTCTTGTGCTTGCGCAGCTGCCGCTCCATAGAGGTGACCGCGGCATCCACAGAGGCGAACATATCGGAGGTGCTCTCCGCCACACGCAGGATGGTGGACCCGGAACGGATGGTCAGCTCCACCTTGTTCCGGTCCTTCTCCACGGAAAAGACCAGATTGGCCTCGCTGTCCGTCTTGAAGTAGCGCTCCAGCTTGCCCACCTTTTTCTCCGCGTAGCTGTGCAGAGACTTGGGCAGGTTGACCTTCTTCTCTGTGAATGTGAACTTCATGTGCTCAGCTCCTTTCGCCCCCAGAGGGGCGCGTCATAGGGAGCGGGGCTCCCTTGTGGATTCAGTATAGCACATTTGGACACGCCGCGCCACACTTTTATGCAGATTTCATAGATTATTCTCAATTTGCCGCCGGGAACCGACAGGCTCCGCCGCCCCGCCGTGATATACTGACCCTGCGGCCAAAGCCGCGGCATGGCGCTGGCCATGCGGTCATTCCATCTCCCGCGCAATCAGACCCCTGGGCGCTTTTCCGGCCATCGGAAAAGCGCCGCTTTTTTTGCAAAAAAAGCGGGACGGGCAAAGGCCCGTCCCGCGGTACATTCTCTGTTCAGCGATGGCCGCCCCGGCGGCTGCTGCGCTTTTCATTCATGTGCAGCTCGGACAGCTTGCTGTCGGAGGTGGCCATGAACTGCTTGAGCTGATCCTCAAAGCTGGCCGGGCCCTTGGGCATGGCCGGCTCAGGCTGGAAGGTCTGGGGTCTGGGCGGCCGGCGGGCGCCGCTGCGGGCGGGACCGTCGCCCGCGCTGCCGGCGGGACGGGCCGGGGGGCGCCGCTCCGGGCGGGGGGGTGGGGGAGCAGCCTGCTTGATCGACAGGTTGATCCGGTTGTGCTCGTCAATGCCGATGACCTTCACGGTGACCGTCTGGCCCTCGCTGAGATGATCGTGGACGTCGTTGACATACGAATAGGCAATCTCCGAAATATGTACCAGGCCGGAACGATTGTCCGGCAGGGACACGAAGGCGCCGAATTTGGTGATCCCAGTCACCTTTCCCTCCAAAACAGAACCCACTTCAAAAGCCATAGATGTTTTTGTTCCCTCTCCCAAAATAATTACTTGGATGTGTCCACAAACCGAATCTCATCGGGCTCCAGCAGCCCCAGCTTGCTTCTGGCGATGTTTGTGATGTACTCCAGATCATCGCTGTGGGCGATGGCGTCGGCCAGGGCGGCGTTGGCCTCCTCCTGAGCCTGGACCTGGGCCTGAAGCTGATCCCGCTGCTCCTCCGCCGCCGCCAGCTTGGCGCGCACGGACAGCAGGCCCGTCACTCCGGCCACCAGCAGTACCAGCACCAGCAGTTTTGTGGCGATTCCCGCCCGCTTGACCTTCATGGCGGCCCGGCCCCCTTCCCCCGAATGTCGGAAAATAGTCATCCATGTTCATTCTATACCATTTCCACCAATTTTGAAAGCCCTTTTTTTGATTTGAGCAAACTTTTTTTGCCAACCGGACCCCCTTCCTGACCGGAGCCGTCAGCCAGCGCCACAGTTTTCCCGTCCAGGACAGCAGTTTCAGCAGCAGCGGCAGCACCAGGCGGCTCAGGGTCAGCAGGTACACGCCCCCGCCCAGCAGAAAGGCGGCGGCCAGGTAGAGCCGCACCCGGCCCTCCTCCCGGAGCATACCCATGGCGAACAACAGCGCCGTGGTCCCCAGCCAGAACAGCAGGTCCAGCATGAACACCAGCCACCGCACCCGCAGGGTGCGCCGCAGGGCCCGCAGCACATCGTACACCAGGCCCAGGCCCGCCCCCACCAGGATGCCCTGGGCGAGGGTCTGGGCCTGGCGCAAGACATCCACATACATGGGGCCTCAGCGCATCAGGCGGGCAAAAAAGCCGCCGCGGCCGCCGCGATCCTCCTCGTAGACCAGGGTCTCGATGTCCCCCTCCACCTTCAGGTCGCCGCCGTCCAGCGACAGCTTCTCGATATGCAGATTCTCCCCTGTCACCGTCAGGGCGCCCTGGGTGGTGGACAGGACGATGGCGTTCTCGTCAAACCGCTCCACATCCTCCACCCCGGACACCGTCAGGTGTTTCCGCTCCTCCAGCACCACATGGTGGGGGGCGGTCAGGCCGCTCTCATATGCCATAAAGCCAGCTCCCTTTCTCCAGATGTCGCCGCCGCCCATGGGCTGCCGCAATGACATCCTATGGAGTTTGTCCGGGAGTTATGCCGGCTTTCTCAGGGTTTCTCAGGGTCCTTCGGGGTGGCGGTCTCCGCCCCCTCCCGCCGGTGCAGGTCGTTTTTCAGCAGGGTGTACAGCACCGCCGTGACGGGCACGCCGATGATGATTCCGGGCAGGCCCAGCAGGCTGCCGCCCACCGTCACCGCCGCCAGCACCCAGATTCCGGGCAGGCCGATGGAGGTGCCCACCACCCGGGGATAGATCAGGTTGCCCTCCAGCTGCTGGAGGATCACCAGGAAGATCAGGAACCACACCGCCTCCACGGGCCGGATCATCACCAGCAGCAGCGCCGACAGGATCGCGCCGATGTAGGCGCCCGCCACCGGGATCAGGGCGGACACGGCGATGATCACCGAGATCAGGGGGGCGTAGTCAAAGCGGAAGATACACATGCCGATGAAGCACAGGATGCCCAGGATGCAGGCCTCGGTCAGCTGGCCGGACACATATTTGGTGAAGGTGTCCGCGGTCAGCCGGCCCACCGACAGGGCGGGGGCCACCATGCGGCGGGGCAGGTAGTTCACCGCCAGGCGGCGAATCTGGTTCAGCAGTCTGGGCGCGCCGTAGAGCATGTAGATGGAAAACACCAGGGACAGCACCAGGGTGACCGCCGCCGACACCACGGCGCCGGTGGCGCTGATCACCTGGGGCAGGGCCACGGTCAGCGCGTTCAGCGCGCCGGACAGCACCCGGTTGAGCAGATCGTTGACCACCGCGGGCAGGTCCATATTGGCCAGGGCCTCCAGGTCCAGAGCCTCCACCACCCGGTCATACAGGGTCTGAAGGTTGGCGGTGTAGGCGGACAGGTTGTTCACAAAGGTCACGATGCTGCCGATCAGTTCCGGGATCACCAGGCCCAGCACCGCCGCGATCACCGCCAGAAACAGCAGATAGGCGGTCACCACTGCCAGGGGCCGGGCCAGCTTGCCCGTCCTGCCCTTCAGCCCCCTGCCGTACAGCCGGGCGAAGAAGTTGCAGGGCCGGTAGAGCACGAAGGCGATGACCGCGCCGATGATCAGCGGCTGGAACGCCCCCACCACGCTCTTGACCCACGCGCCCACTGTGTCGAGCTTGACGATGATGGCCACCAGCACCACCGCGTAGGTGATGAGCAGCAGCAGCTTCTTCATCATTCCTTTTTCCACACGCTCGCCTCCCGGCCGGTTTTTTACTTAGTCTACCACCCTCCACCCCCCGCGTCAAGAAAACGCCGGCAAAAAAGCGGGCGGCCTGGGCCGCCCGCTGGGACCTATCCCTCCGAATAGCGGGACAGGAACTGCCGTGTCCGCTCCTCTTGCGGAGCTTCGATGACCTGGCGGGCCGGGCCCTGCTCCACGATCACGCCGCCGTCCATGAAGATGACCCGGTCCGCCACGTCCCGGGCGAAGGCCATCTCATGGGTGACGATGATCATGGTGGTCCGCTCCGCCGCCAGGGCCCGGATGACCTTCAGCACCTCGCCGGTCAGCTCCGGATCCAGGGCGGAGGTGGGTTCGTCAAAACACAAGATGTCCGGCTTCAGGGCCAGGGCCCGGGCGATGGCCACCCGCTGCTGCTGGCCGCCGGACAGCTGGTGGGGATAGTGCCCCGCCCGGTCCGACAGGCCCATGCGCCCCAGCAGCTCCATGCCCTCGGCACTGATCTGCTGCTGAATCTCCTTCCGCCGGGCCTTGTAGTCCGGCTCCTCCCTGGCCCGCAGCTCCCGGGCCAGGGTCACATTGCCCAGGGCGGTGTACTGGGGAAACAGGTTGAAGGACTGGAATACCAGCCCGAAGTGGCTCCGCTTCTCCCGCAGGGCCTTTTCGCTCTCCTCCGCCCGCTGGCCGCCGTCCAGAATGACCCGGTCCCTGACCGCGATGGTCCCGCTGTCCGGCCGCTCCAGAAAGTTCAGGCAGCGCAGCAGGGTGGTCTTGCCGGAGCCGGAGGAGCCGATGATGGCCAGGGTCTCCCCCTCCTCCAGTTCAAAACTCACGTCCGCCAGCACCGACGTATCACCAAAATTCTTGCAGATGCGCTCCACACTGAGAATGGACATACGCTCCCCTCCTCACACCCGGAAGAAATCCAGTTTTTTCTCCAGCCGGCCCAGCAGCACCGTCACCACCCCGCTGAACACCAGGTAGTACACCGCGGTGAAAAACAGGGGCCACACCAGGCCGGAGATGCCCCGGTTGCCCTTCATGAAGGACTCCCCCATCCAGATGACCTCCTGCAGGGCGATGACCCGGGCCAGGGAGGTGTCCTTCACCAGGGTGATGACCTCGTTGGACATGGGGGGCACGATACGCTTGACCATCTGCAGCAGGCTGACCTTGAAGAAGATCTGCCGCCGGGTCATGC
>JBJEYO010000070.1:0-2306 GCA_051886935.1 Candidatus Enterenecus sp.
CAGCCGGGCAAATTGCTCCACCAGTTTTTCCAAGGGCGCGGGGAAGTATTCCATGCGTCGTTTCTCCTTTTATTTGTTTGCCAGCAGCAAACAAATGAATTTCAACTATTTTCGCCGCGGCGTATACCTGACAAAAATATTTTGACCCAGCCGCCTTGGGCGGCGTTCACAGTGACCGACAAGGGGCCCCGCCGAAGCCCGGCGAAGCGGGTTCGGTGGGGAGAGGAAGAACAAACGGAGCGACGTGAGCTTTCGCCGAAGGCGGAAGCGAATACTGCACAGTTTGTTCTGACGAGGTGGTGGGAATTCTAAAGGGGGAGCCTGCTCCCCCTTTAAGCTAGCTCCATGGCAAACAGCGCCGCCGCACCGCCGGTATGGACGAATACGATGTCGCCCTCTCCGTCGAAATTACCGTTTTGCAGCAGCTTCAGCATTCCACTCCAGGCCTTGCCGGTGTAGACGGGGTCCAGCAGGATGCCCTCCAGCCGGGCCAGCTCCTCGATGTACGGGGTGTCCTCCGGGTTGGGGATGGCGTAGCCCTGACCCACATGGTACACCATGCGGAAATCGCCGGGGACACGGTCAAGCCCGCAGCCCAGCAGCTCCGCCGCGCCGGCAGTCAGCTCGGGGACGATATCCTCAAAGGGGTCGGTGTCCACGCCCATTCCGGTGACCTGGGTGTGGGGCAGGTACATCCGGGCACCCAGCAGCAGTCCGGCGGTGGTGCCGCCGGAGCCGGTGGCGGAGACGATGTGTCCCACTTCGGCGCCGTGCCGGGGGAGATGCTCTTTTATCTCCCGGACACAGTTCATGTAGCCCACGGCACCCAGCGGCGTGGAGCCGCCCACGGGGATGTGGAAGCACTTGTGGCCTTCTTTTGCCAATTCGGCATCAACGCGGTCCATCTCATCGTAGATGTCGCCGTAGCTGTCGGTGTCCATGAAGCGGACGTCGGCGCCGTAGATGTCATCCAGGATCAGATTGCCCAGATGCTCCGTCACGCCCCGCTTTTTCAGGATGAGGATGCACTTCATGCCAAGGCGGGCGGCGCAGGCCGCCGTCAGCATGGCGTGGTTGGACTGGGCGCCGCCGGTGGTGAACACCGTGTCGCACCCTTCAGCCTTGGCCTCCGCCAGCAGGTATTCCAGCTTGCGGACCTTGTTGCCGCCCAACGCCACGCCGCACAGGTCATCCCGCTTCACCCAGATGTTCCGGCCGTATTTGGCACTGATGTTCTCCAGCTTGTAAAGGGGCGTGGGGTAAACGCCCAGCGCCACATGGGGCAGGTTTCTCGGCTCGGACATGACTCAACCTCTCAGCTCGGCGATGCGGGCGGGGATGTCGGGTGCCTTGTACACGGCGCTGCCTGCCACCAGCACGTTGGCGCCGGCGTCAATGCAGGTCTTGCAGGTGTCGGGGGCCACGCCGCCGTCCACCTCCAGCTCGCAGGCGGGGTTCTTCTCGTCGATGAGCTTGCGGATGGCGGTGACTTTGGGCATCATATCGGCCATGAACTTCTGACCGCCGAAGCCCGGCTCCACGGTCATCACCAAAATCAGCTCCACCTTTTCCAGATAGGGCAGAACCGCCTCGGCGGGAGTGGCGGGTTTCAGCACGATGCCGGCCTTCTTGCCCTTGGCGTGGATCTTGTCAATAGCGGCGTGGATGTTCTCCGGGGTGTCGGACTCCACATGGACCGTCACCAGGTCGGCGCCCGCGTCACAGAACCGCTCCACATAGCGGACCGGTTCCACGATCATCAGGTGGACGTCCAGGAACATGTCTGTCACCTTGCGGATGGACTGGAGGACCGGCAGGCCGATGGAGATGTTGGGAACGAATACGCCGTCCATCACATCCACATGGACATAATCGGCGGTGGAGATGCGGTGGATGTCCCGCTCCAGATTGGCAAAATCAGCGGAGAGGATGGAAGGTGCGATTTTGATCATGGAAATCCCTCGTTTCTATGTATTTTCCGGGAATGGGGCCAGACGGGCCGGACAGCCCCGGTGACGGTGACCGGCGGCGGGGCATAGAATGCTGTGAGCGGCCAGGACGCCCCCGGTCAACACGTTCCCACGCAGTGTCCGCCCCCTGGGTATGGCGCCGCCGCTTTTTCGAATAAGGAGCCGGCGGAGCAGTCCGCCGGCTCCCCTTTTGCGCTGCCAACAGTGTATCAAACTCCCGGCGCAAAAGCAACCGAGGGTTTAAAATTTCTACGTTGTTGCAAAAACAACATCTGTTTTCTGCGGAAACGTGTATGATACCCTTGAAATTCTAGTATACAAATGAAAGGGGGAGGA
>JBJEYO010000071.1:0-12279 GCA_051886935.1 Candidatus Enterenecus sp.
ATAACGGAGTAATACATACATGGAGGTGCTCCTATCATGGCTCATGCTATCAACGACACTTGCGTATCCTGCGGCGCTTGCGCGGACGCCTGCCCCGTCGGCGCTATCTCTATGGGTGACGATCACATGGTGATTGACGCCAACGCCTGCATCGACTGCGGCGCCTGCGCCGGCACCTGCCCCATGGGCGCCATCGCCCCCGCGAACTGAACCCATCGGTACGCGAACAAAAAGTCCCGTTTCTGAAAAGAAACGGGACTTTTTCTGCCTGTTTATTTGATTTTCCGCTCACTCCAGGCCGGCCTGCTCCTTCAGCCGGGCCGCCTGGCCGTCGGCCTGTCCGGCCTGCTCCTCCAGGGCCTTGACCGCCCCGGCGGCCTCGAACAGCCCGTCCATGGCACGGCGGACGCCGCCGTACTGCTCCAGCACGGCGCCCACCCAGCGGCGGGTCTCCCCACGCAGTTCCTCGGCCTGGGCCTGGGCCTCGTCCACGGTGGCCTGGGCCTTCCGGTGGGCGTCCAGCTCCACGGTGGCCACACGGTCCTTCAGCTCCTGATAGCTCCGGGCCATGGGAGACAGCTCCCCCACCTGGGCCTGGAGCCGCTCCAGCTCCGCCCGGGCGGCGGCCAGTTGGCTCTCAGTGTCGGCCAGCTCCCCGCGCAGGCGGCTCAGCGCGGCGGTGGACTGCTCCAGGGACGCCCGCACACGGGCCTCCTCCGCGGCCACCGAACCCCGCTCGTCCTCCAGGCCGGACAGGGTGGACTCCAACTCCTGCCGCTCCTGCCGCTCCCGTTCCAGGTCGCGGGACAGCTCGGCCACCTCCTGCCGGTGGGCGGCGGTCATCCGCTCGATATACTGCAGCACGTCCCGGCGGTTGAAGCCGCCCAGGGCGCCGCGGAATTTCTGAATGACAGGATCCATCCGGATTCCCCCTTTTCTCTCTCGCTGCCGCGAAAACAGGCCCGTTTCCGCCTTATTTGACGAATATTATCATATCACACTTTTCCCGCCCGCACAATCCCAATTTCTCTTTCTGAAAATGGCAATTGTATTTTTCCGCCGTTTCCGCTATAATGAATTTACTAATCACTCACCACTGATCGGAGGTCAATCAACCATGGACAATATCTGGCACGAAATCGACCCCAAGCGCATCTCCCCCGAGGATTTCATCGCCGTCATCGAGATTCCCAAGGGCAGCAAGAAAAAGTATGAGCTGGACAAGGAGACCGGCCTGATCATTCTGGACCGGGTGCTCCACACCTCCACCCACTACCCCGCCAACTACGGCTTTATCCCCCGCACCTACGGCGATGACGGCGACCCGCTGGACGTGCTGGTGCTGTGCTCCGAGGCGCTGGACCCCCTGACCCTGGTGCGGTGCTATCCCATCGGCTACATCTCCATGCTTGACGGCGGAAAGCGGGACGAGAAGATCATCGCCATCCCCTTCTCCGACCCCACCTACAACACCTTCCAGGACCTGATGGACCTGCCCGGCCACATCTTCGACGAGATGGCCCACTTCTTCACCGTCTATAAGGCGCTGGAGGGCAAGGAGGCCATGGCCGGCGATGTGAACGACCGGGCCGCCGCGATCCGCATCATTCAGGAGTGCATCGACAACTATCAGAAAAAGTTCTGCTGAACCGACGGAGCATACCGGGGTATCCCGGTATGCTCCGCAGTTTGTTCAAAACGCCGCGCCCGGTCAGGCGCGGCGTTTTACGATTCTGTTCAGTTCTCAGCCGGACGGTCACTTCTGCTTCAGGGCCTGGGCCAGCTGATCCGGGCAGGAGGTAGCCTTGGGGCCGCACTTGATGCCCTCCATCCGGCGGATGGCCTCCTCACGGGTCATGCCCACCAGCAGGGCGGAGATGCCCTTCAGGTTGCCGGAGCAGCCGCCGATGACCCGTACCGCCTGGATCACATCGCCCTCCAGGTCGATCTCCATGGCTCTGGAACACACGCCGTGGGGCGTATAAGTAATAGTCTCCATTGTCTTGTTCTCCTTTTCTTTCTGTCAAACTTCGTCCTCCGGCCAGTCCGCCCCGCTGCGCAGGGCCTCCAGCTGGGCGGAGTCCTTGTACTCCAGGCTCCGCTCCCCCGCCAGGCCCTCCACATGGTGGGTCAGCTCGTGGCGCAGGGTGATGCGCAGCTCGTCCTCCCAGACCTCCTCCGGCTCGTCACACAGCAGCGCGGCGAAGGAGCCGTAGTAGATGTTGATATACCGCCCCAGCTCATCCCAGCAGTACTCGCCCATGATATACACGTCCTCCCCGGCCTCCGGGTCGGGCAGGGCCTCCTCCAGCAGCAGAATGCCGCCGTTCAGGCTCTGGAACAGCTCCTCGGGGAACTCCTCCATCAGAGCATCCAGGATGTCGTTGCAGGCGTCGATGGACAGGATCATTCCGCTCACCTTCTCACAGCACGATCAGGCCATACTTCCTGCTCAGCCTGGCCAGGTCCTCCGGCTCCAGCGCGCCGGTGCCGTCGTAGAACGCCCGGCCCTGGTACACCCGCAGGGCCGCCTCCAGCAGCTCCGGCACGTCGGACCACAGGCACAGTGCCTCCCGGATGGCGTACTGGTGCTGGGCAAAGATGTCCACATCGTCCTGCTCCAGAATGGAGATCTTCACCGCCCCCACCGGGTCGTCCTCGGCGGCGATAATATCCTCCAGCAGGTCGGGGGAGCACTCGATCTCCTCCCCCACATCCACCGTGCGGGTGACAAAGCAGGCCGCCGTCCCCGTGGCGCAGGGGATCACATCCGGGTCCTGCTGGGCCGGCTGATAGGGCCAGACCACCGCCCGGCCGTCGGTCACATAGAACAGGGGAATCTCAGCGTAGGGAGCCAGCAGGGCCAACTGCTCCCGGGCAAGATCCTCCGGGCAGTTCAGGCCGAAGGCCGCCGCCCCCATGCCCTCCGCCACAAACAGGGCGGCCAGCATACTGACACGGGTGGGGGACTCTCCGTCCTCATCGCAGGCCCAGGACACCCACATGGGGCCCAGACCCGCCTCTCCGGCGGCCAGGATGGCCGCGCGGCACTCCGCCATGTTGAACATGCAGTTGATGTGGACCGGCCCCTCCTTCGCGGTCATGCGGGCACGGTAGGCATCCACCAGCTCCTCAAACGCGCACTCCCCCGCCGGGGCCACATCCAGCCCCAGAGGGCCTAATGTCTGCTCAAATATGGGCACAGGCTCGTCCATGATATGCTCCTCTCATTCATTGTTCTGATCGTCAGGTTTTCTTATTAGTATAGCAGACCGGAACGGACTTGGCAAGCCCCTCCAGCAGCGGTTCAAAGGCCGCGCCCTCCCGGACCGGCGTGCCCAGGGCAGCAGTGCGCTCCACGCAGGTGCGGACGAAGTCCACCGCCCGCGCCGCGCACTCCTCCAGTGGCTCCCCACGGACCAGGCCGCCGGTGAGCACCGAGGCAAACAGGTCGCCGGTGCCCGGCCACTCCCCCTCCGTTTTTGTCCCGGCAACAATGCCGGAACGGCCGCTCGCCCGGTCAAACCAGGCGGCGCCCACCCGTCCGGGGCCGGGGCTGACCCCGGTGACCACCACCGAGCGTCCGCCGTTCTGAGACAGGGCTCTGGCCGCCGCCTCTCCGTCCTCCGGCAGATCTCCGCCCAGCAGCAGGGCGGCCTCGGTCAGATTGGGGGTGATGACGTCGGCCCGGCCGCACAGCTCCTTCATGGCCGCCGCCATGGCCGGGGTGATGGAGCGGTACAGCTTTCCGTGGTCCCCCAGCACCGGGTCCACCACGGCCATGCCCCCTGTTTTTTTCAGGCGCTCCACGGCCCTGGCCGCCAGGGCGATCTGCTCCGGCGAGGCCATGTAGCCGGTGTACACCCCGTCAAAGGTCAGGCCCAGGGCCTCCCACTGGCGCAGCGTCCCCTCCATCTGTCCGGTCAGGTCGGTGCGGGCAATGCCGTCAAAGCCCCCGGTGTGGGTGGACAGGACGGCAGTGGGCATGGGGCAGCACTGCACCCCCATGGCGGACAGCACCGGCAGGACCACCGCCAGCGAACACCGCCCGAAGCAGGACAGGTCGTGGATGGCCGCCACCCGCTTTTGTCCCTCCATACGCTCCGCCTCCTTTTTCATAATTACAGCTATGATACCAAATCCGCCCTGCCCGCGCAATCCTTATTTTGAACAGGCCATTTACAAAACCACCCCCGGTTGGTATACTGTTACCAGAAAGATCGGGAGGCGATTCTGCCATGAAACGAGCGATTTCCCTGCTGCTGGCGGCGCTGCTGCTGACCCTCACCGCCTGCGGCGCCAACGTCCCTGTCCCCTCGCCCTCGGAGACCCCCGCGCCCTCGGAGAGCCACTCCCCCGCCCCGTCGGAAACTGTCTCTCCGGAGCCCTCCGAGACCCTTCCCCCGGAGCCGGAGTTCGTCAACCCTCTGACCGGAGTGGAGACCGAAACTGACATATCCGGCCAGAAGCCGGTGGCCATCATGCTCAACAACCTGAAGCAGGCCATGCCCCAGCAGGGCAACAGCCAGGCCGACATCATCTACGAGGTGCTGGCCGAGGGCGGCATCACCCGGATGCTGGGCGTGTATCAGGACCCCTCCGTCCTGGGGCTGGTTGGCTCCATCCGCTCCGCCCGGCTGTACTATTATGAGCTGGCCCTGGGCCACGACGCGGTGTTCATCCACGCCGGCGGCAGCCCTGAATTCTACAACACCCGGGACCAGTGGGGCCTGTCCACCGTGGACGGGGTCAACGGCTACTACGCCTCCGCCTCCGTCGGTATGTTCTGGCGGGATCGGGAGCGCTACGGCGACACCTATTACGCCTACGAGCACTCCCTGCTCTCCTCCGGCGAGGCCATCACCACCATTCTGGGCGGCCGGGGCGTGCTGGGGGAGCACGCCGAGGGCTATGAGTACCAGATGTCCTTTGCCGACGACGGCACCCCCGAGGGCGGCCAGTCCGCCCTGACCGTCACCGTGCCCTTCTCCACCTATAAGACCGGCGTGTTCCGCTACCATGAGGAGGACGGGCTCTACTATGTGGAGCAGTACGGCACCGCCTACATAGACGGCAACGACGACAGCCAGGTGGCCGTCACCAACCTGCTGGTGCTGCGCACCCAGTGCACCGTGGTGGATGACGCCGGGCGGCTGACGGTGGACCTGACCTCCGGCGAGGGCTGGTTCGCCTGCGGCGGTCGGATCATCCCCATCACCTGGGAGAAGAACGGCCGGGATGAGCAGCTGCGCTACTACACCGCCGACGGCCAGCCCCTGACTCTTGGCCGGGGCAAGAGCTATGTGTGCATCATCCCCCTGACCCGGGAGATCACCGCGGAATAAGGCAAGACAAGGACAGCCGGAGGGCAAACGCCCTCCGGCTGTTTTCTATACATTCCGTATTGTGTCCTTACGGGGAGGACGGAGCAGTCCCGTCTCCAGCGCCAAATTACGCCGTTTTTCGACGTTTTTCCGGTTGTCATAACTTCTCTCATAATTAAAGATACGAAAAGTTATCCACAATTTCCACAGAGTTTTCCACACGCTTTCATCCGCTGTGTCCCAACGGTTTCCCGGAACAATGACAAAAACTTGCGAACCCTGTATCCCAACTTTTTCACAGATTAAAGTGCCGTTTTTGTTGACATAACACATTCTATTCAGCCCTTGGAGATGTCCAGGCTGGCCCTGGCGTTCAGCTCCCACCCGGCAGTATGCCCTGCCAGGTACTCGTAATAGCCCTGGCAGCCGATCATGGCGGCGTTGTCGCCGCACAGGGACAGGGGCGGCAGCCACAGCTTTGCCCCCGCCTCCCGGCAGGCCCGCTCCAGGTCGGCCCGGATGCGGCTGTTGGCCGCCACGCCGCCGGCCACGGCGATCTTGTTGTAGCCCGTCATGGAATTGGCCGTCATCACCCGGGGAATGAGGGAGTCGGACACCGCCCGGCTGAAGGAGGCCGCCAGATCGTGGAGGTCCAGCGCCTCCCCCTTCTGCTGGGCGTTGTGGATGGTGTTCAGCACCGCCGTCTTCAGCCCGGAAAAGGACAGGTCCAGCGGGTGGTCGGCCACATGGCCGATGGGGAAGGTGAAGGCGCTGTCGTTCCCGCCCTGGGCCATTTTGTCCAGAGGGGCGCCGCCGGGGTAGCCCAGGCCCAGCACCCGGGCGGTCTTGTCAAAGCACTCCCCCGCCGCGTCGTCCCGGGTGCCGCCCATGACCTCGAAGTGGGTGTAGTCCTTCACATCCACAATGGCGGTAGTGCCGCCGGACACGCACAGGCACAGGAAGGGGGGCTCCAAGTCGGGGTGGGCAATGTAGTTAGCGGCGATGTGGCCCCGAACATGGTGGACGGGGATCAGGGGCACCCCCAGGCCGTAAGCCACCGACTTGGCGAAGGACACCCCCACCAGCACCGCCCCGATGAGGCCGGGGGCGTAGGTCACCGCCACGGCGTCGATGTCTCCCTTGGAAATGCCCGCCTGGCGGACAGCCTCGTCCGCCAGGCCGGAGATGGCCTCCACATGCTTTCGGGAGGCGATCTCGGGCACCACTCCGCCATAAATGGCGTGCATATCGGCGGAAGAGGCGATGAGGGAAGACAGCACCGTGCGGCCGTCCTTTACAACAGCGGCGGCGGTCTCGTCGCAGGAGGATTCAAAGGCTAAAATAATCAAGGAAATACGCCCCTTTTCTATCAAAAAATCGCCAGCATCTGACCGATGTTGTCAATGATATGCGTCGGTTCATGGGGCAGAAGGGCGGCGTTTCCCCACGCGCCCCAGCCCTGCCTGACCCAGACGGTCTTCATGCCAAGCGCCATGGCAGGCAATATGTCGTTGTCCAGCCGGTCGCCCACCATCCAGGCCCGCTCCGGGGCACAGTCCGCCCGCTCCAGGGCAAGCCGAAAAATGGCCGGCTCAGGCTTGGATAGCCCCACTTCACAGGACAGGACCGTCACATCGAAACAGCCGCCGATCCCCCAGGCGGACAGCCGCGCCCTGGCCTCCGGCCCCTGGTTGGCAATGACTCCCAGACGATACCTCCGGCACAGAGTCTCCAAAACCTGCGGTGTCTGTGGAAACAGCCGCTCACATTCCCCGCACCAAGGGGCTTTGGGCAGGTCAAAATTTCGGGCCGCCAGCCGGTAGCCGTCCTGATTCATGGCATAGCTCCGTTGGACCTCCTCCAGAAATCCGTCCTGTACAGGCCCGGTCTGTCCGTCCAGCGTCTCCCGCAGGCGGCGCTCCAGGCAGAGCGTCTCGTCGATGAGAGTGGAGCCGAGATCAAAGAAGATCCATTCCGGCGCGTTCACGGAAACACCTCTTCCTCGTCCTCCTCCAGCCACGCCGGGGCGGGGTGAATGTCCTCGCCGGGGCGGAGAGGGAGCTGGATATAACGCGCCATATGTTTATGTGTAAAGTAGTTTTCATATACAGACCTGTGGAGGGCTTCCACCGCCCGGTCATCGGTCTCCGGCCCACGGTACAGGCAGTTGAAATGCACGCCGAACAGGGCGCACTGGTAGTCCAGCACCCGGAAACCGTTGCGCTCATAAAAGCCGATGCGGCGGCGGCGCAGGACGTTCTCCCCGGCGTCCGTGGAGTCGGGGGCCTCCGCTTCCCCGAAAAGCTGGCCATAGCGTTCAAAAAGCAGCGCCAGAATGCGGGTTCCCAGACCGCCGTTCCGCTTTCCCCGGAGCACGCCCAGGTACTCCAGCAGAGCACCCTGGCGGCCCGGAGCCAGCCACAGCATGGCGTAGCCCACCGGCTCGCCCTCCTCCACCACCAGCAGGGGGTCATAGCACCCCATGTCCATCAGCCGCAGCATGGCCCGCAGGGGCTTCAGCTCGGACCTGGGAAAATCGGCGGTCATCTCATTGGTGTAAAGGTCTTTCAGTTCACACTTGTTCAGCAGTTTCAGTTCCATGTTCAAACTCCAGTGTCATCAGAATGGCGTCCTCTTTGGGATCGTCGTAGTAGTTTTTTCTCCGGCCCACCTGCCGGAAGCCGTGCTTGGCATACAGGGCGATGGCCGGGGCGTTGGAGGCGCGCACCTCCAGGGTGAGAAAGGCCAGCCTGCCCTGTCCAAAGCCCGCCAGGGTGTCGATGAGGGCGTCGGCCACCCCCCGGCGGCGGAACCGCCCGTCCACCGCCACATTGTTGATATAGCCCTCGTCCAGCACGGTCTGAAGCCCCGCATAGCCCAGCAGGGCACCGTCCTCCCCCACCGCCGTGAGAATGACGGCGCTGGGGTTGACCAGCTCCTCCCGGAGCAGCTCCTCGCTCCAGGGGTGGGAGAAGCAGGCCCGCTCCAGGGCGGCCACCTGGGGGATGTATTGGGCGGTCATGGGCTTGATCTCATAGGTCATACAAATTCTCCTCCGCCCAGCTCAGGGCATGGCAGAACCGGGAGGCCATTTTCGCGGCGGGTACGCCCTGCCCCGCCAGAATGGCCCACTGGGCCAGGCCCCGCCACACCCACAGCCGCAGCTGCTCCATGAGCCGCTGCCGGTCGCAGTCCAGTTCCCCCAGGAAGTCCCGGCACACGGCGGCCCGGCACTCCGGCGGCGTATGGTTGATGACGCCCCCCAGGGCGGAGGCGTAGTCGAAACAGGGGTCGCCCATGCGGGCCTCCCCAAAGTCGATGACGGATACTGACCCGTCCCCGTTCTGTATCATGTTCCAGGGCCCCAGGTCGCCGTGGATGACCTGGCGCTCCCGCTCCGGGAGGGCGCGGCACCGGGCGATCTCCGCCGCCTGCTCCGGGGAAAAGGGAGTCTCCAGCAGGGGCCAGAATTCCCGGCCCTCCTCCCAGGCCGCCCCAAGTTCAAAGCGATCGGCCCCCTCGATGGGAGGGCAGTCGGCCAGGGCCCCGGCCAGCTCCCTCACCATGCGGGCGATGGCCGCAGCCGTGCCCTGCTCCTCCGGGTGGGGCATGCCGCCGGGCAGAAGCTCCTGCACCTGGTACCACACGCCGTCCCGCTCCACCATGGGCGCGCCGCCAGAGGCGGTCAGGATGGCGGGAAAGCGGGAAAAGCCACGGCTCAGCAAGTGTTGGGTGATGGTCCACTCCCGCTCACCCTGCTCCCTCCCGGCCAGGGTACGGACCAGGAAGGCCCCTTGATCTGTGTCCAGCCGCCAGACCTGGGCGGTGGTGCCGGGCCTGACAGGGGCTGTGCCCTGTAAAGTGCCCAGACTATACTGTTGGCATAAATCGTTGAATTTCATAAGGTTTCTCACCGTCATGTTGGGCGATCTCAGTGCGCTTCCGCCCAGGTCCTGCCGATCTTGGCGTCGGCAACCAGGGGGACGGACAGGGTGGTCACGCCCTCCATCTCCTCTTTCAGCAGGGCCCGCACCCGCTGGGCCTCACTCTCCGGGCACTCCACAATGAGCTCGTCGTGGACCTGGAGCACCAGCCGGGCCTCCAGGCCCTCGGCCCGCAGGCGGCTGTCCACCCGGATCATGGCCAGCTTGATGATGTCAGCGGCAGTGCCCTGGATGGGCATATTCAGCGCCACCCGCTCGCCGAAGGAACGCATATTGAAGTTGGAGCTTTTCAGCTCGGGCAGCCAGCGGCGGCGGCCGTACAGGGTGGAGACATAGCCGTCGGCCTTGCCCCGCTCCACGATGCGGTCCATATAGGCCCGCACGCCGGCATAGTGCTCAAAGTACTTCTCCATATACTCCTTGGCCTGAGCCATGGACACATGGAGGTCGTCGGACAGGGCGAAGGCGGAGATGCCGTAGACGATGCCGAAGTTCACCGCCTTGGCCGCCCGGCGCATGTCCGGGGTGACCGCCTCCGGGCTGACGCCGAACACCTGGGACGCAGTGATGGTGTGGATGTCCTCGCCGCTGTGGAACCCGGCGATCATGGCCGTGTCCCCGGAGATGTGGGCCAGCAGCCGCAGCTCGATCTGTGAGTAGTCCGCATCCACCAGCACATGGCCGGCTGACGCGCCGAACATCTTCCGCATCTCCGCCCCCAGGGGGGTGCGGACCGGGATGTTCTGCAGGTTGGGCTCGGTGGAACTGAGCCGCCCGGTGGCGGTGACGGTGTTCTGGAAGCTGGTGTGGATGCGCCCGTCGGGGGCGATAACCTTGGTGAGCCCCTCCACATAGGTGGAGTTCAGCTTGGTCAGCTGCCGGTACTCCAGAATGTGGCCGATGATCTCATGGTGGGGGCGCAGCTTTTCCAGCACGTCGGCGTTGGTGGAGTAGCCCGTCTTGGTCTTTTTCACCGGGGGCAGGCCCAGCTTCTCAAAGAGGATGTGGCCCAGCTGCTTGGGCGAGAGGATGTTGAAGCGCTCCCCCGCCAGGTCGTAGATGGTCTGCTCCTCCCGGTCGATACCCTCCTTCAGCATCTCCCCGAAGTCGGCCAGGGCCCGGCCGTCCACCAGCACCCCCGCCCGCTCCATCCGGGCCAGCACCGGGCACAGGGGCAGCTCCAGGTCAGTGAGCAGGGACAGCATCCCCAGCCCCTCCAGCTTGGCTTTCTGCTCGTCATACAGCGCGTCAATGAGGGCGGTGTGGCTCATCCACGCCCCCAGGGGGGCGGCAGTATCCGCCAGGGGGCCGAAGGCGTCCTCCGCCAGATAGAGGGAGGACTTCTGCGTTTCAAAATTGAAGTAGCTCACCGACAGCTTTTCCAGCTCGTAGCTGCCGTCGGTGGGGGAGAGCAGATAGGCCCCCAGTTCGGTGTCGAACACGAAGCCGTCCAGGGACAGGCCCTCGTCCAGCAGGGCGCCCATCAGGTTTTTGCAGCCGTGGGTGACCTTTTCAATGCCGGCGGAGAAAAAGCCCCGCAGGAAGTCGTTGTAGCAGTCCAGCTTGTCCGCAAAGAACAGAGCGGCCCGGCCGTTCTGCTCGTCCCCCCACTCCACACACACCCCCCGCAGCTCGGGCAGGGCCAGGAAGGACACGTGGTCCCGCTGCCGCCACAGGGCGAGCAACTCCTCCATCCGCGCCTTGCTGTCCACCAGCTCGCTCTCGCAGGTGCCGGAGAACTCTGTCTCCGCCGCTCCGCCGGCGGGGCCGGGGTGAAGGCCCAGCTTGTCGATGAGCTTGGCAAACTCCAGCTTCAGCAGCAGGTCGTACAGGGCTCCCTCGTTCCAGTCCCGGCGGGCGGCGTCCTCCGGGTGAAAGTCCATGGGGGCGTCGCAGTGGATGGTGGCCAGGTCGTAGCTCATGCGGGCCTGTTCCTCCCCCTCCCGCAGCTTATTGATGGCGGCAGGCTTGGCCTCCACCGTGTCCAGGTGGGCGTACAGGTCGTCGATGGAGGGGTATTGGGCCAGCAGGGCCATGGCGGTCTTCTCCCCGATGCCCTTCACGCCGGGGATGTTGTCCGAGGTGTCCCCCATCAGGGCCTTCAGGTCGATCATGTGGATGGGGTCGAAGCCGTACTCCGCCCGGAAGGCCTCCGGGGTCATGGCCTTGGTGGTGGTCTGGCCCATACGGGTGGTCACCAGCTTGACGGTGGTGTGGCCGTCAATGAGCTGCAGGGAATCCTTGTCCCCGGTGACGATGACAGTGTCCCCGCCCGCCCCCTCGTTGATCCGGGCCATGGTGCCCAGCAGGTCGTCGGCCTCCCAGCCCTCCAGCTCGTACCGGCGGATGTTCATGGCGTCCAGCACCTCTTTCAGCACCGGCATCTGGACGGCCAGCTCCTCGGGCATCCCCTTGCGCTGGGCCTTGTAACCCTCGTAGGCCAGGTGGCGGAAGGTGGGCGCCCGCATGTCGAAGGCCACCGCCAGCCCCTCCGGCTTCTCCTCCTCCTGCAGCTTGAACAGGATGTTCAGAAAGCCGAAGATGGCGTTGGTGGGCAGGCCGTCCCGGGTGGACAGGTTCTGGCTGACGCCGTAAAAGGCCCGGTTGACGATGGAGTTGCCGTCGATGACCATGAGTTTCATTGGAAGACCCACTTTCGTAAGCAGTTTTGTATTAGGTTAGTATATCATCTTTGGGGAATTTAAGCAACACCGGCCGGGGTGTTCACACCCCTGTTTCCGGGCAAAAAGGCGGCGGAGCCTTCGCTCCGCCGCCCTCTTTGTCTCAATCCTCCGGATGCTCCAGGCGGTACAGCATGACCGCCAGCTCCTCCCGGGTGCAGAAGGACTTGTAGGTCATGTTGCCCTTGCCGTCCCCCTGGATGAGCCCGGTCTCCTCCGCCCACTTCCGCGCCTCCTCCGACCAGCCGGAGGGGCTCATGGCGTCCCGCCGGGACAGCCAGTCCGCCATCATGGCGTCAAATTTCGCCTGGTCCATATCGTCCTCCATCT
>JBJEYO010000072.1:0-12211 GCA_051886935.1 Candidatus Enterenecus sp.
ACCCCACTTGTTAGATAGTATATCATACTGTCTAACAAATGGGGTGCAATCCAATCACGCTCCGGCGGGGGGATTTCTTTTTGGGCAAGAGGTGCGCCATTTGCCGGCACCCCGGCGGGGCCAACGGTGCGCCGATCCATTCTGCATTCTGCCCTCTATATTTGGCTTTCAGGCTGTACGCGGGAACAAAAAAACCCGCCGGAGCGTCGCTCCGGCGGGCTATGTATGCGCATCTTACTCGATCTTGTAATCCTTGCTGAACTGGAGGTTCTCAAAGCGCCGGGTGGCGTCGGAATCCTCCTCATCGGCGGGGGTGGGCTCGGGAGTCTGGGGCTTCTCCTCCGGCTCCTGGGGATGGATCAGGTCGGAGAGGGAGGCCTCGATATCCGCCTCGATGTCGGCGGCGGGCTCATGCGCGGGGGCGGAGGGCGGCACCAGCTGGGACAGGCTGTCCAGCATGGCGGCCTCCTGCCGGTGCATAGCGCGCAGCTTCTCCACATAGGCGGCGGTGGCCTCCTGAGCGGTCTTGAGCCGATACTCCTCGGCGGCCACCTCCTGCTCCAGCTGGGCGATGCGCTGGGCGGCGGCGGCCTCGGCGTCCTGCACCAGCGAGGCACGCTTCTGCTCCGCCTCGCTGACGATGGAGGCGGCCATCTGCTGGGCGGCCAGCAGGGTCTTGCGCATGGCGTCGTCGGTGGCGCGGTACTCCTCCACCTTGTCGGCCAGCACCTTCAGCTTGTTCTTCAGAATGGCGTTGTCGTTATACAGGGCGGTATAGTCCTCGGTGAGCGCGTCCAGGAACTCGTCCACCATGGCCATATTGTAGCCGCCCAGAGTAGCCTTGGCAAAGGCATGGCTGGCGACTTCCTGCGGGGTCATCATGGTCATCCCACCCTTTCGTCCTTAGAAGTACAGGCCGTTGTTTTCCAGCTCATCGATCAGGTCGCCCAGAATCTCCACATTGTAGGGCGTGATGATGTAGGTGGACAGGGCCACCTTCTTGATGGTGCCCTCGTTGGCGTAGGCCACGCCGGACAGAAAGTCGATGAGCCGGCGGGCGATGTTCTTGTCGGTCTGCTCCAGGTTGAGCACCACGGTGCGCTTGTCCCGCAGGTGGTCGGCGATCTCGGAGGCGTTTTCAAAGCGCTCGGGCTTGACCAGCACCACTTGCAGCTGGGTGGTGGTGTGGATGTTGACCACCTTGTTGTTGCGGCGCTCCGGCTCCCGGACGGGTTCCTTGGTGTTCACCGGGGTGAAGTCCTCCTCGTACTCCTCCTCTTCCTCGTCCTCGTAGGGACGGGCCAGACGCTTGAGCTCATCAATGAGTCCCATGCAGAAAACTCCCTTCATGATAAGATAGCCGGCGCCGACGGGGAACACATCATCTTGACCGGACAGAATGGCACATATACCATATTTGTCTCATTATCCATCATTTTCGGTCTTATGTCAACAGGCACGGCGAAAATTGTTGAAAAAGAAACGGGGTTGTGCGCCGGCTCACCGCACCACCTTGCCGTCATAGAGGCCGGAGGAGGTGAGGATGACCGTGTCGCCTGCCCGCAGGCGGCTGCTCTTGGCGGTGTCCACCGGCTCCACCAGATAGAAGGTGTCGCCGGTATAGAGCACGTTGACCTGCTGCCACTCGGCCTGGGCGCCCACCACAGTGTAGACGCCGTAGCGGTTCACCTGGGAGACGGCGCCGTTCTCGTCCGTGACGGTGTCGGTCTCCACCCGGAGGGCCCGGCGGGGAACGCGGATGCCGGAGATCTGGCGCACCACGATGTCCACTGTCTGCACCCGGAGCAGGGTGGTGTCGCTCAGGTGGGAGTTGGAGGAGAAGATGGCCAGGGTCTGCCCGTCGCCGGTCTCCACCCGCTCCAGGGTCATGGTCACATCGCCGTAGTAGTCGTGGGAGAAGGACACGGTGTAGCTGCGCCCCTCGGTGAGGGCCAGGTCGTTGGTCCCCTCGAACAGGGCGGCCAGATACCAGGTGGAGTCGGTGATCAGCTTGCCCACGGCCCTGGGGGCGGCGGGCGAGCTGCCCTCCAGCAGGTCGGAGAGCTGGCTGATGGTCAGGTCGGAGAGCATGTCCGGGGTGATAAGGGCCTCATAGCCGTCGGCCTCGCCGGAAAAGATACCGGAACAGGGGGCGTACACCGTCTGGGACACCTGGCTCAGGGAGCGGTTCAGGGCGGCCAGCCGCTCCTGCTTGTCCCGGATGAGCTGGGACATCTGCTGGGCGGCGCCGGTGTCGCCGTAGGTGTAGTCCCGCTGGAACACCATGGTACGCAGGTTGAGGGCGGAGTCCTCCAGGGCGGACAGGTCGCCGCCGGCGGCCAGGGCCCGCAGGGCCACGATGGAGCCCACCACCTGCTGGTCCAGTTTGGCGGAGTCCACCGACTGGGTGCCGGAGGACAGGGCATACTGGAGCTGGGCGATCTCGGCCTCCAGGGAACGGATCTCCTGCCGGGTGTTCAGGGCGGCAGGGTCGGAGTAGATAAAGGCCACGGCGCCGCCGGCGGCCACCCGCTCCCCCTCGGAGGGGACCAGGTCCACATAGACGCCGGAGCTGGACAGGACGGTCTCCTGCCGGACGATGACGGCGGCGGCCTCGGTGCCCACGTCCACGGTATAGCTGTACGCCGTGGTGGTGGCCAGGTCCTCCCGGAAGCCCAGCAGGAAATACAGGGCCAGGTAGAGGAATACGCCGACGCACAGGATGCCGATCATGATCTTGGTGGCAAGGGTGCTCTCTTTCATGGAATCATTCCTTTTTCTCTCTGCGGAGCCGGGGCGTTACTCCTCTTCCAAAGACAGGGGATGCTCCGGCGCGATGGTGGAAATGGCATGTTTGTAGATGATCTGCTGCTTTCCGTCGGAATTCACCACCACCACATAGGGGTCAAAGGCGGTGATGACGCCCCGGAGCTGAAACCCGTTCATCAGAAACATGGTGACCCGGACGGCGGTCCGGCGGGCGGAGGCCAGGAAGGCGTCCTGGATATTGGGCTGCTTGCCCACGGCGACTGCGGTAAAACTCATAATAAATGCACTCCTTTTCTGTTTCCGGCGCAGGGCGGGCCTGTCCGGGAGTGCCGTTATTGTAAGCCACAGTGGGCGGCGAGTTCCGTCGAAAAGGCGAGGGCCTGTGAAAAAATCGGCTCCTCTCCCCAGCGGAACCAGTGGACGGAGGGATTCCGCCGGAACCAGGTCAGCTGGCGCTTGGCGTACTGCCGGGAGCGGAGCTTGACCTCCTCCGCTCCGTCGGAGGCCGGGAGGCCGGCCAGAATGGCGGCGGCCATCTCCTTGTAGCCGATGGCCTGCATGGCGGTGCAGCCGGCGGGGACGCCCTCGGCCAGCAGCCGGCGCACCTCCTCCTCCAGACCTCGCTCCATCATCTCATCCACCCGCCGGTCGATGCGGGCGCGGAGATCTTCCCGCCGCTGAAAATCCAGGCCGATGGTCAGGGGGGTGTAGCGGTCAGGGAGCAGTTTGGTCTCCTCGTTGTGCTGGGTGATGGTCTTTCCGGTGGACAGGTATACTTCCAGCGCCCGGATGATGCGCTTCTCGTCGTTGGGGTGGAGCCGCTCCGCCGCGTCCGGGTCCACCCGCCGCAGCTCCTCCAGCAGCACGGACAGGCCCTCGGCCTTGGCCCGCTCCTGGAGGGCGCGGCGCAGGGCGCCGTCCTCCTGAAAGGGGGCGAACACCCGCCCGGCCACCAGGTTGTCGATGTAGAGGCCGGTGCCTCCGGCCACGATGGGCAGCTTTCCCCGGGCAATGATGTCATCCACCACGGGGACGGCCTGCCCCACATAGCGGGCCACGGAGTAGTTCTCCTCCGGGTCAGCCACGTCGATCATATGGTGGGGGACGCCGTCCATCTCCTCCGCCGTGGGCTTGGCGGTGCCGATGTCCATGCGGCGGTAGACCTGCATGGAATCGGCGGACACCACCTCGCCATTGAGGGCTTTGGCCAGAGCCACCGCCAGGGCGGTCTTGCCCGAGGCCGTGGGGCCGCAGATGACGATCAGATCAGGCTTCATTGGCCCGCGCCTCCCCGCAAAACAAAATTTCACTAATACATCATAGCATAAAACCGCCGCCGGTTCAATGGAAACCGAGGGCCCCCCGCCTTGAAACGGGTGGGAAAATATTGTATGATGGACTCAAAGCGAGGAAAGCGGGATGGGTATGAGGAACCTGAGAGTGGCGCTGCTTCAGATCGCCCCGGAAATGACCCTGGAGGGCAATCTGAACAAGGGCATGGAATATTGCAGAAAGGCCAGAGCGGCCGGGGCGGACATTGCCCTGTTCCCCGAGATGTGGAGCTGCGGCTACCGCATCCCGGAGGACATGGAGGAATTAAAGGCGGCTGCCGTCCCCGCCGACGGGGCGTTTGTGGGTGCCTTCGGCCGGCTGGCCGGGGAGCTGGGCATGGCCATCGGCGTCACCTTTCTGGAGCAATACGAGCCGACGCCCCGGAACAGCCTTTGCCTGTTCGACCGCTTCGGGGAGCGAAAGCTGCTCTACGCCAAGGTCCACACCTGCGACTTCGGGGACGAGGGCAGGCTGACCCCCGGGGATGATTTCTATGTGGCCGACCTGGACACGGAGCTGGGTACGGTAAAGGTGGGGGCCATGATCTGCTACGACAGGGAGTTTCCCGAGAGCGCCCGGATTCTCATGCTGAAGGGGGCTGAGGTGGTGCTGGTGCCCAACGCCTGTCCCATGGAGATCAACCGCGTCTCCCAGCTGCGGGCCAGGGCCTTTGAGAACATGATGGCCATCGCCACCGCCAACTACCCCGGCACCTGCCCCGACTGCAACGGCCACTCCACCGCCTTTGACGGGATCGCGTACCGGCCCGGCGAAGCGGGCTCCCGGGATACCCTGGTGCTGGAGGCCGGAGAGGAGGAGGGCGTTTATCTTGCGGAGATCCCCCTGGACGAGCTGCGGGAGTACCGGGCCGAAGAGGTGCATGGAAACGCCTACCGGCGGCCGGAAAAGTATGGGCTGCTGCTGTTGCAGGCGGTGGAGGCGCCCTTTGTCCGGGAGGACGCCAGGCGGTAAGGGGGCGGCGGGAGTCCGCCCCGGAGGCTGTCCCGGAAACGGGGCGGCCTCTTTTTATGCGGACACAGGGCGGAAGGAACCCCCCGTCCGGTGTTGCGCCGGAATAATTTTTCTGCTATAATATACTGTCTTATTGTGCGGAGGTGCCGTAGGAGCCGCACAAAACCGGAGTATCGGGTGTGAGAATTGTGGACAATATCATTTTGATCGGGATGCCGGCCTCCGGCAAGAGCACAGTGGGCAAGCTGCTGGCGGAGGCGCTGGGCATGGACTTTGTGGATGTGGACAAGGTCATCGAGGCCCGGGAGGGCGGCCAGCTCCAGGAGGTGCTGGACCGGCTGGGGCTGGAGGACTTCCTGGATGCGGAGCGGGACGCCATCTGCTCCCTGGACTGCCGGAACACCGTGGTGGCCCCCGGCGGCAGCTGCGTCTACCGGCAGCAGGCGGTGGAGCATATGCGTACTCTGGGCACGGTGGTCTATCTTCAGCTCTCCCTGGAGGAAATCGTGGCCCGGCTGAACAACCTGGCCACCCGGGGCGTGGCCCTGGCGCCGGGGCAGACCCTGGCCGACCTGTACGCCTTCCGCACCCCCCTTTATGAAAACTGCGCCCACATCACCGTGTCCGCGGACGGCCAGAGCCCGGAGGACACGGCGGAGATGGTCAGACAGGCTCTGGCGGCGCGGCAGCGCGCTCAAATTTGACAGAAGGACAAGAAGTATGAACTTTCGTGAACTGGGTCTTATCGACCCCATTTTGAAGGCCCTCGACCAGGAGGGCTACACCACCCCCACCCCCATTCAGCAGAAGGCCATCCCCCCCGCTCTGGCGGGCCGGGATGTGCTGGGCTGCGCCCAGACCGGCACCGGCAAGACCTGCGCCTTTGCCGCCCCCATTCTCCAGCGGCTCAATGGCCGCCGCCCTCAGCCGAAGGTCATCCGGGCGCTGATCCTGACCCCCACCCGGGAGCTGGCCATTCAGATCGGGGACAGCTTTGCCGCCTATGGCCGCAACCTGTCCCTGCGCCACGCCGTCATCTTCGGCGGCGTGGGGCAGCAGCCCCAGGTGGACGCCATCAAAAAGGGCCTGGACATCCTGGTGGCCACCCCCGGCCGCCTGCTGGACCTCCAGGGTCAGGGACTGCTGGACCTGAGCCACATTGAGATCTTCGTGCTGGACGAGGCCGACCGGATGCTGGACATGGGCTTCATCCACGACGTGCGCCGGGTGCTGAAGCTGCTGCCGGAGAAAAAGCAGACCCTGTTCTTCTCCGCCACCATGCCCCCGGAGGTCATGGACCTGGTCAACGGCCTGCTCCATGACTATGCCCGTGTAGCGGTGGATCCGGTGTCCTCTCCCGTGGAGGTCATCCGCCAGTCCCTCTATTTTGTGGACAAGGGCAACAAGACCAAGCTGCTGGCCCACCTCATCGAGACCATGAATATCCCTGCCGCCCTGGTGTTTTCCCGCACCAAGCACGGGGCCAACCGCATTGCCCAGGACCTGAACAAGAAGGGTATCACCGCCGCCGCCATCCACGGCAACAAGAGCCAGACCGCCCGTGTGCAGGCCCTCAGCGACTTCAAAGCCGGCCGGGTGCGGGTGCTGGTGGCCACCGACATCGCCGCCCGGGGCATCGACATCGAGGAGCTGGGCTGCGTGTTCAACTACAACCTGCCCGACGTGCCCGAGACCTATGTCCACCGCATCGGCCGCACCGGCCGGGCGGGCCGTGACGGCATGGCCATCTCCTTCTGCCAGTTCGACGAGCAGGAGGAGCTGAAGGCCATTGAAAAGCTGCTGGGCAAAAAGATCCCGGTGGTGGAGGGCCACCCCTTCCCCATGGAGAACTTCGATCCGCCCAAAAAGGACAAAAACGGCCGTCCGGTGAACGCGGAGGACGCGGAGGCCCGGGCCGCCGCCAAGGAGCGCCGCCGTCAGCGGGACGCGGAGAACAAGGCCCGGGCGGAGGAGAAGAAACAAGCCGCGGCGGAGCGGGAGCAAAAGGCGGCGGAGCCCGCCCCCGTCCCGGAGGAGGGGCCGGCGAAGAAAAAGCGCCGCAAAAAGAAGAAGTCCGGCGCCGCTGCTCAGGAGGCCCCGGTGGTCCAGCCCGTGCCGGCGGAGGAGCCGCCCGTTCCGGAGAGCGCCTACACCCGTGACCGTGCCGTAAGCCGGGGCGTGCGCCAGGGCCGGCTGGAGGACACCCTGCCCTCCGCCCCCTCCGTGCCCCAGACCGACTTCTACAAGCCCAATCCCCTGGATTCCGACATCATCATGGACGCCACCGCCCGCCTGCTGGCTCCCCGGCGGCCCGTGACCCAGCCCGCGCCCAAGCCGGAAAAGCAGGCCCAGGCCGGAAACGGCGGAAAGAAGAAAGCCAAACAGGGGGCGCAGTCCGCTCCCAAGGCCCCGGAACAGCCGGCACAGAAGAACCAGCCGGCCAAGAAGAAGTCCGGGGAGAATAAGCAGGCGGCCCAGTCCGCCCCCAAAAAGGCTGCCCAGAACCAGCAGGGGGCCAATGTGCTGCCCCCCTCCCTGTCCGGGAAGAAGAAGCGCCGCCGGGACGACCGGCCCCGGCCGGTGGAGGCCCCGCCCCGCTCTGACCGGCAGAAGGACTCCACCCAGCACAAGACCCTGATGCGGCCCTACTATATCAGCCATGACGAGGACTGAGCGGGGCCGGCGGAAGCGTCGGGTCCTGCTTCGGCTTCTGATCGCGGCGGCGGTGCTGGCCGCGGGTTTGCTGTGGTTCCGCTGGCAGCAATGGGGCCTGATGACCACGGAGACCCAGGTGGAGCTGGCCGCTCTGCCGGAGGAGTTCGACGGCTTCCGCATCGTCCACCTGTCCGACCTCCACGGCCATGAGTACGGAGAGGACAGCGGGGAGCTGCTCTCCCGTGTGCGGGAGCAGTCCCCCGATCTCATCGTCATGACCGGGGATATGATCGACCAGGAGAGCCAGATGGAGATGATCCCCGCCCTGGCAAAGGGCCTTGCGGCCATCGCCCCCACCTACTATGTCACCGGCAACCACGAGTGGGCGCTGGGGACGGCGGCGGTGCGGGAGCTGAAGAGTATATTGGAGCAGTGCGGAGTCACCGTGCTGTCCAACCAGTACGTTCTGCTGGAGCGGAACGGCGGACAGATGGTGCTGGCCGGCGTGGACGACCCCAACGGCTACGCCGACCAGAAGACGCCGGGGGAGCTGTACGCCGGAATCGCGGCGGACTGCCCCGGGCTGTTCACCCTGCTGCTGGCCCACCGCAACGACCATTTTGACCAGTACGCCGCCGCCGGGTACGACCTGGTGCTGTCCGGCCACGGCCACGGCGGCATTGTCCGCCTGCCCTTCACCGACGGCCTGCTGGGTACCAGCCGGAATTTCTTCCCCACCTGGACGGCGGGGGTGTATACTCTGGGGGACAGCACCCTGTTCGTCTCCCGGGGGCTGGGCAGCAACACCGGGCCCATCCCCGGCTTCCGCCTGTTCAACCGCCCGGAGCTGGCGGTGGTGGAGCTGAAAGCAACCCAATAAAGGAAGAACCTGTCCATGAATTACAACGCCGGACAATTTGATATTGCGGTCATCGGCGCCGGCCACGCGGGCATCGAGGCGGCCCTGGCCGCCGCCCGCATGGGCCTGAAGACCCTGTGCTTCACCATCAACCTGGACGCGGTGGGCAACATGCCCTGCAACCCCGCCATCGGCGGCACGGGCAAGGGCCAGCTGGTCCGGGAGGTGGACGCCCTGGGCGGCGAGATGGGCAAGGCCGCCGACCGGGCCTGCATCCAGTACCGGATGCTCAACCGCAGCAAGGGCCCGGCGGTCTGGTCCCTCCGGGCCCAGGCCGACCGCCGCCGCTACCAGGAGATCATGAAGCACACCCTGGAGCTGCAGGAGAACCTGTGGGTCAGGCAGGGCGAGGTGACGGAGATTTTGACCGATGAGCGCGGCGCGGTGTGTGCCGTGGTCACCGCTACCGGGGCCGTCTACAGCGTGAAGGCCGCCGTCATCGCCAGCGGAACCTACCTGGGCGGACGCACCATCGTGGGCGAGGTCACCCGACAGTCCGGCCCCGACGGCATGGCCGCCGCCCTCCCCCTTACCGACTGCCTGAGGGGGCTGGGCCTGTCCCTCCGCCGGTTCAAGACGGGCACGCCCCCCAGGGTGAACCGCCGCAGCGTGGACTTCTCCAGAATGGAGCTTCAGGAGGGGGACGACGTGCCCGTGCCCTTTTCCTTTACCACTCAGGAGCGCCCGGAGAACCGGGCGGTGTGCTACCTGACCTACACCAACGAAAAGACCCATCAGATCATCTGGGAAAACCTGGACCGCTCCCCCCTGTACGACGGCACCATCGAGGGAGTTGGGCCCCGGTACTGCCCCTCCATTGAGACCAAGATCGTCCGCTTCCCGGACAAGCCCCGGCACCAGCTCTTTATCGAGCCTATGGGCCTGAACACCGAGGAGCTGTACATCCAGGGCTTTTCCTCCTCCCTGCCGGAGGAGGTACAGGTGGAGATGCTCCACACCATTCCCGGCCTGGAGCGGGCGGAGATGACCCGCCCGGCCTACGCCATCGAGTACGACTGCGTGGACCCCACCGAGCTGCTGCCCACCCTGGAGTGCAAAAAGGTGCCCGGCCTCTACGGAGCCGGGCAGTTCAACGGCTCCTCCGGCTATGAGGAGGCCGCCGCCCAGGGCCTGGTGGCGGGCATCAACGCCGCCCTGAAGGTCAAGGGAGAGGAACCCCTCATCCTGACCCGGGGGGACGGGTACATCGGCGTGCTCATCGACGACCTGGTGACCAAGGGCACCCAGGAGCCCTATCGCATGATGACCTCCCGCACGGAGTACCGGCTCATCCACCGGCAGGACAACGCCGACCGCCGCCTGGCCGCCTACGGCCACCGGGTGGGGCTGGTCAGCGGGGAGCGGCTGGCCGCGGTGGAGGAGAAGTACGCAGCCGTGGAGCGGGAGGTGAAGCGGCTGGACCACACCGGCGCGCCCCCCTCCCCGGCCCTGGACGCCCTGCTGGCGGAAAAGGGGGAGGCGCCCTGCCCCAATGGGGCGCGGCTCAGCGACCTGCTGCGCCGGCCCGGCGTGGGCTACGGCGACCTGGCCCCCTTTGACCCGGAGCGCCCCGCCCTGTCCCGGGAGATCACCGAGCAGGTGGAGATCACCGTGAAATACCAGGGCTACATCGAGCGGCAGAACCGCCAGGTGGCGGAGATGAAAAAGCTGGAGGACCGGCCCATCCCGCCGGATGTGGACTACCTGTCCATCCAGGGCCTGCGTCTGGAGGCCCGGCAGAAGCTTGACCGCATCCGTCCCCTGAACCTGGGCCAGGCCAGCCGAATTAGCGGTGTGTCGCCTGCCGACATCACGGCACTGATGATCGATCTGGAGCGATAACATGGTTATAAAAGCGGAAAAAGAGAATTTGGCCCAGGCCGCCGCCCTGGCGGCGGAGCTGTGGCCCCGCCACACTCCGGCGGAGCTGCTGGCGGAGTTCGAGCAGATGCCCGGGGACGAGGGCGCGCTGTTCCTGGCCCTGGAGGACAACGACCCTGTTGGCTTTGCCCAGTGCCAGCTCCGGCACGACTATGTGGAGGGCACGGAGCACAGCCCGGTGGGCTATCTGGAGGGCGTCTATGTCCGGGCGGACCGCCGGGGCAGGGGGCTGGCAAAGGAGCTGCTCTCCGCCTGTGAGGGCTGGGCAAAAGAGCGGAGCTGCCTGGAATTTGCCAGCGACTGTGAGCTGGACAACAGCGGCAGCCTGGCCTTCCATCTGGCCGCCGGCTTTGCCGAGGCCAACCGCATCATCTGTTTTACCAAAAGACTTTAAGAGGCGTGATTCGAAATGAGACTGATACTGGCTGTGCTGTTGTGTAAAATCCTGCGCTTTGTGGGCGGACTGGTCGGAAAGGGCAGCTCCCTGCCCGGACAGTTTGCCTTAAAGGTCTGCCCCGATGTGCTGGGCCGGGTGAAGCTGCCGGAGCGGGTCATCGCCGTCACCGGCTCCAACGGCAAGACCTCCACCGTGGAGATGATCGCCGCCGTCCTCGCCGCCGACGGAAAGACTGTGGTGTACAACAAGGAGGGCTCCAACCAGATCGAGGGCGTCACCACCCTGATCCTGTCCAACTGCGACCTGCGGGGCCGGATGAAGTGCGACATCCTGCTGCTGGAGAGCGACGAGCGGTACGCCAAATTCACCTTCAAGTGGTTCCACCCCACCCACTTCGTCATCACCAACCTGTACCGGGATCAGCTGACCCGCAACGGCCACCCGGAGTGGGTGTACGACGCCATCCGCCCCGCCGTCCACCCGGACACCACCCTGGTACTCAACGCCGACGATCCCCTGGTGTCCTGCTTCGCCCGGGAGCATGACCCGGACAAGGTCAGGTGGTTCGGCCTGGAGGAGTGCTCCGTCAGCACCAAGGAGCCCCGGGGGGTCTACGACGACGGCCAGCGCTGCCCGGTGTGCAAGGGCAGGCTGACCTACTCCTGCTACCATTACCACCACATCGGCCATTATTCCTGCCCGAATTGCGGCCACTGCCGGCAGACGCCGGACTTCGCCGTCACGGAGCTGGATCTGGAGGGAGGCAGGCTGACCATCGACGGGCAGTACCGGGTGGACCTGGCCTTCCGCAGCATTTACAATGTATACAATATCCTGGCCGCCTGGTCCGCCTGCGCCCTGTGCGGGGTGGACGGGGAGAAGATGGCCGGCATACTCAGCAGCTATATCCTGAAAAACGGCCGCATGGTCACCTTCACCCTGGGGGCCCACAAAGGGACCCTGCTCACCTCCAAGCACGAGAATTCCGTGGCCTACGACACCAATCTGGACTATGTGGCCGCCCAAAAGGCGCCCTGCCAGGTGATGGTCATCGTGGACGCCATCAGCCGGAAATACTTCACCGGCGAGACCAGCTGGCTGTGGGACATCGACTTCGGCCGCCTGGCGACGGACCAGGTGAAGAAGATTTGGCTGTGCGGCAGGTATGTGAACGACCTGGCCCTGCGCTTTGACTACACGGACATTCCGGCGGAGCGGATCGAGCTGTGCGGAAGCATCAGCGAGGCGGCGGAGCGGCTGGAGAGCCAGGGGGACGAGGACCTAGA
>JBJEYO010000073.1:0-2297 GCA_051886935.1 Candidatus Enterenecus sp.
TTGGTAAACTCCGGCTCAAAGTACCGCTGCAGGATCATGTTGTCCTCCAGGGTGTAGTCCAGCACCAGGCCGTGCTTGTGCCGGTCCTCGGGGATGTGGCTCATGCCCATGGTGTTGCGCTTGCGGATGGGGGCGCGGGTGATGTCCTGGCCCTCCAGGGTGATCCTGCCGCCCTTCAGGGGCTCCAGTCCGGTGAGGCCGTAGACCAGCTCCGTCTGGCCGTTGCCGTCGATACCGGCGATGCAGACGATCTCTCCTGCCCGGACGTTGAAGCTGACGTTTTTCACCGCGTTGTTGCTGTGGGACTTGGAGGCCACCGTCATGTCCTCCACCTCCAGAATGGTCTTGCCGGGCTTGGCGGGTTCCTTGTGGACCACGAACTCCACGTCCCGGCCCACCATCATCCGGCTCAGCTCCTCCCGGGTGGTGTCCTTGATGTTAACGGTGCCGATGTACTTGCCCTTGCGGAGGACGGAGCAGCGGTCCGCCACCGCCATGATCTCGTTGAGCTTGTGGGAGATGAACAGGATGCTCTTGCCCTCCGCCGCCAGGTTCCGCATGATCTGCATGAGCTCCTCGATCTCCTGGGGCGTCAGCACGGCGGTGGGCTCGTCGAAAATCAGGATCTCGTTCTCCCGGTACAGCATCTTCAGGATCTCGGTGCGCTGCTGCATGCCCACGGTGATATCCTCCACCAGGGCGTCCGGGTCCACGCGGAGGCCGTATTTCTCAGACAGGGCCAGCACCTTCTCCCGGGCCTCGGCCTTTTGGAGGAAGCCGTGCTTGCAGGGCTCCACGCCCATGATGATGTTGTCCAGAACGGTGAAGCACTCCACCAGCTTGAAGTGCTGATGGACCATGCCGATGCCCAGGGCGTTGGCGTCGTTGGGGTCCCTGATCTCCACGACCTGCCCGTCCTTCTTGATGACGCCCTCCTCGGGGCGGTACAGGCCGAACAGCACGCTCATCAGCGTGGACTTTCCGGCGCCGTTTTCGCCCAGCAGGGCGTGAATCTCACCCTTTTTCAGCTGCAGCGTGATATTGTCATTGGCTACGATGCCGGGGAAACGCTTGGTGATGTTCAGCATTTCAATGGCATAGGTCTGTTCCAATTTCCACGACCTCCCCCTGATTGCCTGACGGCAAATATGATGATATTCTATTGTACTATATTCAGCCCCATAATTCAAAACAAATTTCCACTTTTACACGAAAAAGAGGACGGGAAAATTCCCGTCCTCTTTGACGCAGGGGATCAATTACTTGATGTTGCCGTAGGCATTGACAGTCGCGGTGGTAGCCAGAGAGGCGGGTTCCGCGGTGATGTCGTTGGAAACGGTGATCTTGCCGTCGAACATGTCCTTCACCAGGGCCTTGTAGTCGTCCTGAGTGAAGCCGTCGGACCACTGGGTGGACTCCATGGGAATCTGGACGAAGTTGGCCTCGGGATCGTCGCCGGACACCAGGCCCAGGTTCACGATCTGACCGGCCAGGCTGTTCCAGTTGTCGTCCTCGATGATCTGCTTCAGAGCGTCCTTGGTGGAGGCGGCCAGACCCTTCATAGCGGAGGTGATGGTCATGCCCTCGCCGTAGGCGTCAATGATGCCGGCCTGGTCGGTATCCACGCCGATGACCTTGCCGCCGACCTTGGCAGCGGCCTCAGCAGCGGAGACATAGATGCCGCCGCCGCAGGCGAACACGGCCTGAACACCCAGAGTCTGATACCAGTTGTCCATGTAAGCGGTGATATCGGCGTCGCCGAAGAACTGGTTGCCGTAAGCGTACTCCACAGTCACATCCACACCGGCGTCGGCAGCAGCCGCGTCAGCGCCCTGGACGAAGCCGTAGCCGTAACGGACGACGGCGGGGACAGCCATGCCGCCCAGGAAGCCCAGGTGAGTGTAGCCCAGCTTCACAGCGGCGTAGCCGGCCATGTAGCCGCACAGCTCTTCCTGATACACAACAGTGTACACATTGCTCAGGTCAACATACTTCTCCAGATCCCAGTTGTCGGGCTGGTAATCGTAGCTCTCGCCGGCGGCGGCAACGCCCTCGGCCAGATAGTCACCCTTGGCCACGTCCAGAACCACGAACTTCACATCGGGATAGTCGGAAGCGGCTTCCACCACGGCGCCAGCAAAAGCGAAGCCGGGCATCACCATGATGTTGTAGCCCTCGTCCACGGCCTTCTCGATCATGGCCACGCGCTCACCGGTAGAGTCACCGGCGGGCTTGAAGTAGTTGAAGTTGATGCCGTTGGCCTCGCAGTACTCCTTGCAGGCCTCATAGGTGGTCTG
>JBJEYO010000074.1:0-12138 GCA_051886935.1 Candidatus Enterenecus sp.
AACTCACGCAGAACGTCGGTCATCTCGTTGCCGCGCTCGCCGCAGCCGATGTAGATGACGATGTCCACGTCGGACCACTTGGCCAGAGCGTGCTGCATGACGGTCTTGCCGGAGCCGAAGGGGCCGGGGATGGCGGCGGTGCCGCCCTTGGCCACGGGGAAGAAGGTATCCACGATCCGCTGGCCGGACAGCAGGGGCCGGGTGGGGGGGAACTTATTCTTGTAGGGACGGCCGGTACGGACGGGCCAGCGCTGGCTCATGGTCAGCTCGACCTCGGTGCCGTCATCCTTCACCAGCACGGCGATAGTGTGCTTCACGTTGTAGGAACCCGCCGGAGCCACGCTCTTCAGGGTGCCCTTCAGAGTGGGGGGCACCATGATCTTGTGGAGCACCACGGGGGTCTCGGGCACGGTGCCCAGGATGTCGCCGCCGACGACCTTGTCGCCGGCCTTGGCCACGGGAGTGAACTCCCACAGCTTCTCCTGGTCGATGGGGGGCACCTCCACGCCGCGGGGCAGGTTGTTGCCATGGACTTTTCTCATGATCTCCTCCAGCGGACGCTGGATTCCATCATAGATGTTCTCGATCATGCCGGGGCCCAGTTCCACGCTCATGGGGTAACCGGTGGTCACCACTTCGGCGCCGGGGCCCAGGCCGGAGGTCTCCTCATACACCTGGATGGAGGCGGAGTCGCCGTTCATGGTGAGGATCTCACCGATCAGGCGCTCAGGACCCACGCGGACCACATCGGACATGTTGGCGTCCGCCAGGCCGGTGGCCACCACCAGGGGGCCGGAGACCTTTACTACTTTACCCATAGATTCCAAACCTTCTTTCTGAGGTTGATTCTCACAGAATGTCGGCGCCCACAGCGCGTTCGACAGCCTTCTTGATGTTGTTCATGCCGATGCCCAGGGAGCCCTCCTTGCCGGGGATCAGGATGATCGCCGGGGTCAGGTCGTCCTTGTACCGGGCGATCTCATGCTCCAGGTCCACCGCCAGGGTTTCGGTCACATAGATGACCGCGTAATCCTCCTTGGCGATGCGGTGCAGGACGGAAGCGGCCTCCTCCGCGTTCTCCACGGGGAAGGTGGACAGGCCCAGGGCCTTGAACCCCAGCACGCTGTCCTTATCGCCCAGAACGGCGATACGATAGCTTGTTGCCATGTCAGCCCACCTCCTTAACCGTAGGTCCGGCGCAGGCGCTGCCGGATGGTGTTGCCGTCCAGGCCGGCCAGCCGGCCGGACACAACGGTGCGGATGGCGGTGGTCTCCGCCTCACGGGCGTACAGGTAGCCCACCACGGGCTGCTCCCCGAAGGGGACCATCCGTCCGGCGGCCACATAGCCCATCACCGCGTTGTCGCACAGGCGCTCAAACTCGGTGAGGGGGCCGGAGCCGGGCACGGACCGGGCCTCGCCCTCGGCGGCGGCTTCACTGAGCGGGCCGCTCTGGAACAGGCCGCCCAGCTCCTCGCCCCGGGCATAGGCCAGGGTGTGGACGCTGACGGTGCCGCCGGACACCAGCACCTGGCTCAGGAACTCGGGTCCTTTGCCCAGGCGGGAGGCGCGCACCGCGGCGCGCAGGTTGGCCACGTCGATCAGCAGAGCCACATAGCCCTGGAGGAACTTGCTCTCGGACTCCTGGGCCAGCAGGGTCAGCTCCTCAAAGTAGGCGTGATCCAGCACAAAGTCGGCCTGCTGGGGATCACCGGTGGCGCCCAGCACCTCGCGGGCCCGGGCCACACCCTTGCGCAGCGTCTCGGAATAGCTGCGCAGGTCCTCCCGGCGGTAGTTCTCCGCCAGGGCCTTGCGGTCATAGCGGCCGCCGCCCAGCAACAGGCGGTCCTCCTCGGTGCCCAGGGCCTCGGCCTTCACCAGCACCTTGGCGTTGTGATAGTCGTACTTGCAGCGGAACACGTCCAGCAGAGCCTGGTTCTTCACGGCGCTGCCCAGATCCTGAAACAGGTCGGCCTGGGCCTGGCTCAGCAGCTCCTCCACTCCGGAGGCCGTGACCTCGCTCAGCTCTCCGTAGCCGCACTCGGTCAGCACCTTGGCAGCCTCGTTCAGGTCCTTGGCGTCGATCATGCGATCCAGCCGCTCCGCGCTGAGCAGCCGGGTCTCCATGGCGTGTATCCGCGCGGAAATGCTCAGATAATCCAGCTCTTTATTTCGTGACAAGGTGATCTCCTCCTTTCCTTCATCGTTTTCTTGGAAAGGACTTGTCACTCAAACAGCACTTTGGCCACCTCGCCGGCCAGCGCGCCCCGCTGCAGTCGGATAAGGGTGTCAAAGGTGCAGTTGACTTCCACTGCGCCGTCACTGAGGATGAAGCCGCCGTTCATGGGGCGGGTCTCCTCGCTGAGGGTGAGCATACCGGTGCCCTTGATGAGGGCGGAGGCGCCGGTCACTACCTTGTCCAGGATGGCGCCCACCTTGGAGTCGGTCAGCTCGCCGGGCAGCCCGGGAGCCACGGCTTTGGCCAGCTTCTCGTTGGCGGCGGCCACCACGGCTTTGCCCACCCGCTCACGGTCGGCGGAGGAGAAGATGAGGGTCTCCCGGCCGGTCTTGGCGGCACGGACCGCCAGGTCGGCCAGCAGGTCCACATACTGAGCCTCAGGCAGGGCCAGCAGCTTCTTCAGCGCCAGGGAAAAAGCCTCCTCAATGACCTCCTGCTTGGCTTCCAGCGCGGCCTTCCGGCACTCCAGCTGGGCCACGGAGGCCAGGCGCTCCTCCCGCTCGGCAGCGGCCTTCTCGCCCCGGGCCAGGATCTCGTCGGACTCGGCCTTGGCCTGAGCCTCGTATTTGGCGGTGATCTCCGCCGCCTGCGCCCTGGCCTCGTTCAGCAGGGCGTCGATCTCCTGTTGTGTATCCTGCTCGATCTTTTCGGTGATTCTGTCGATACCGTTCATATCTGATCCCCCTTACAGGGCGTTCATGAGCAGGAGGATAGACGCCAGCAGGGACAGGATGGCGTAGAACTCAACGATACCGCACAGAATGATGCCCTTGGACCAGTCGTTGGGCTTCTTGGCAACCACATTGATGGAGGAAGCAGCCACGCGGCCCTGGGCAATGGCGGAGAGCAGGCCGCCGATGGCCATGGGGATGCAGGAGACAAACACGGTCATGCCCTGGGTGACGGTGAGGGTCTGAATACCGCCGGAGAAGGCGCCCAGAGTAAACAGGGTGAAGAACCAGACCACCAGGCCATACAGGCCCTGGGTGCCGGGAAGCACCTGCAGGATCAGGCACTTGGAGAAGTGCTCGGGAGCCTCACACAGCAGGCCAGTGGCGGCCTCGCCCACCAGGCCGGTGCCCTTGGCGCTGCCCACGCAGCACAGGCCCACCGCCAGAGCGGCCCCGATAAAGGCCAGACCAATACCACCAAAAGCTTCAAAAAACGCTGCCATAATTGTTTTCCTCCTTGAAGTTATTGTTCTTGAATATCTACATATTTTGTTTTGACAGACAGGGGTGCGAAGGGCTTTCCGCCCTCCTTGTAGAACCGGTTGAAGAATTCCAGGCACTGCAGACGCAGGTCATGGACATAGCAGCCCAACAGGTTCAGCGCGAAGTTCAGGATATTGCCGATCATGGAGATCACAACGAAGCCCACCACATTTCCGGTGACGCCGCCCAGCGTATTGAACACCTGGGCGATCACGCTGCCGGCCAGCATCAGGGCCATGATTCGGGCATAGGAAAGAATATCGCTGAAGTATCCGCTGACTCCGTTATAGACCAGCCCCACAAAGGAGGCCACCTTCCCGAAGCCCTTGGCGTGTCTTGTGCCGCCCACGGCCAGCATGAGCACGCCCACCACCAGCACGATGGGCACACCGGCCACGGAGCCCACGCCCAGAATGGCCATGGCCGCGCCGGCCAGGATGATCCACCAGGTGATCTCACTGAACAGGGCGTCCACAAACTGGCCGTTGCGGATCTTATACACGACGCTGATGATCATACCCGTGATGATCTGAATGACGCCCAGCACCAGAGATCCCAGCAGGATCATAATGGTGTCGTTCAGCGGCGTAAACAGAGCGGGCAGGGCGGTCAGCGTGGTATTGGGATTGATGAGCTTTGCGATCTGGGGAATGAAGTCGCCGAAGAAGCCGCCGGTCATTGCTCCCACCACGAAGGTGCTGATACCGCACAGGATGAGCAGTCCGGCAAAGTTCTTCATGGTACCCCTGGCGTGCATCACCTTGAGCATGAGAATGCCGCCCAGGATCATCAGAATACCGTAGGCCATGTCCGCCATCATGATGCCGTAAAACAGCACAAAGAAGGGAGCCATCAGCGGATTGGGGTCCAGGCCGTCATAGGCGGGCAGTGAATACATATCGGTGACCATGTTCAGCGGCTCGGTCAACAGGTTGTTCTTCAGCTTAACGGGAACCTGGGGGTACTCCTCCTCCACCGGGTCCCGGATCTCCCAGGCGCAGGTGAAGCCGCTCAGGGCCTTGGCCAGCGCCTCCTCCTGCTCCGCGATCACCCAGCCCTCCAGGAAGAAGGTCTCTTCGGTATCGATGAGGCGGGCCTTGGCCTCCTCCCGGGACACATCCTGCGCGACCCGGTCGATGCAGCGGCACAGCAGGTCCTTTTGGCCGCCATAAGAGGCAATGTGCTCCTTGGCCGCCATGATCTTCTCATCAATCACGGCGATCTGGTTGTCCAACATGCGGGTGTTGTCCGCCGCAGTGCCTGTCCACCCCCGAAGGGCAGCCCGGGAGAAGCCGAGGGGCCGAAGGGCCTCGGAGCAGGCCTCCTCCACACTGGCGTGGCACAGCAGCAGGAAATACCTGAGCTCATGGTCCTCCCCGGCCGGAATAAGCTGGACCAGGTCAGTCCGCTCCGCCAGGGCGGCCTCCACCATGGCGAAATCCGCCTTGGCGGGCACGGTGGCGAACACCACGGAAACCGTTCCGTCACCGGCGGTCTCCAGAGGCACATCCAGGGACAGCCACGGCGCCAGGGAAGCCTTCTGGCTCTCCAGCTTTCCCCGCTCCGCGGTGAGGGAAGCCAGTTCCCGCTCCTCCTCCGTGATGGTCCGGGCGGTCTCCAGTCCGGCGGCATATACGCCGTCATCGAACAGCTCCCCCTCGGTGATCTCGGGGCGTTTGCGGAACAGCCCGCCCTTTTCAACGGCGTACTTCTGCAGGATCGTAAGGGCGTTATTGAGCAGCAGCTCCTGCTCCTTCCCGCTGGCCAGCTCCCCGCCGCCGGGTTTGGCCAGCGCCGCCCAGTCCGGGTCGGTCAGATCAATGGCAGGCTCACTGACCTCCACGCACCCCAGTTTCTGGAGCAGGCGGAGCAGGCTCTCCCGATCCGACCGCATACCGACCAGGCGCAGTCGTTTCATTTTGACGATTGCCATCAGTTCTTACCTACCTTTTCCACGATAAGGTCAGCGGCACGCTCCAGATTGGGTCTGGCGCGCTCCTTCAGCGCCGCGCAGGCCCTGGCGTTCTCCGCCAGTGTCTGCTCCGCGCGCTGGCCGGCGCGGGCCTCAGCCTCGGTCATCATGGCCTTCGCCTTGGCTTCCGCCGCGGCGCGGGCCTCGGCCACCGTCTGCCGTCCCGCCCGGTCCGCCTCGGCGGTGATCCGTTTGGCCTCCGCAGCGGCCTCCGCCTTGCGGTTTCGGCTGTTCTGCTCCGCCTCCGTGACCTTTTGGATGGCATCCAAAGACATTGTAATCACCTCTTTACTCTGCCAAACAGGCATTGTTTCAACAGAATCTGATCCTTCCCCTGATCGTGATCATAAAGACCCCGCCGCCCCGACACCCGATTGGGCCATTATAGGCCGGAGCCGGCCCCCATGAAAACGGTTAAATTGGGGCGGCTGGGTAAAATTAGGACAAACAGCGGTTTTTGATGGTCAGATGCGGAGAAGCCTTGGGACAGATGACCCGGTCTATCCATTCCGGATGGCACAAAAGATCACTTATCACCTCTTTACTCTCCCAAACGGGTGCTGTTTCGATAAAATCCAATCCTTCCCCTGATTATAATTCTTACTATACCACGCTTCCAAAAAAGGTCAAGCATTTTCCCGTGTTCTGGTACTTCCTGAAAATTTTTTCCTTGAAAAAATTTCTTGATTTAAAGTTTCTTCCATTTCGCCTGCAAGAAACGCGCCCTCCGGCAGCTCCGGGGGGCGCGCTCATTTGCTTTTGTCAATTGTGGGGCGGCGTGGCCGTCACGCGCCGGCGTTGGTCCAGCTGCCCTCCGGGCGGCTGCCGCCCAGAAGCACCAGCCGCTGGTCGGCTCTGTCCATGCCCGCCTGCTCCAGCAGGGCGGCGTAGTCCGTGTTCTCCCCCTCCGGCGGGGCGGCCCACACCCGGTAAACGCAGTCGGCCAGCGCCTGGGCGGTGACGCCGCTGTTGGGGTCGGCGCCGGTCAGGGCGCCCTCCGTGGTCAGCACGGACAGCGCCGCGCCGCTTCCGGCCAGGGTGTCCCGCATCCGGGCCAGGAAGTCGGACACCGGCCCGGTCAGATTCGCCGGGCGCAGGGCGTTGGTGGCCAGCACATGGGTCTCCCCGAAATCGGGGTACCCGGCGCAGTCCAAAAGGATCTCGTCAAACCCCATCTCCGCCAGCTCAAGGCACAGGCCGGCCAGATAGCCCGTTACGGTCTCGTCGGTGGGGCTGACCCAGCGCAGGCCTTGCCGGTCATACCAGATGTTCCCCCCCAGGGTGGTCAGGGGGCCGCCCACGCCGGCTCCGGCCAGGGCCTGGTCCCGGAAGCACACAACACGGGCCACCAGGTACAGCTCCCCCTCCTCCGCCAGGGCGGAGACGGCCTGGGCCACGCTGTCGTCGGCGGCGTTGACCCCCAGGGTCGCCGCCAGGTCTGACGACGAGCGCCAGGACAGGCGGCCGTACTCGTTTTTCATCTCCACCACCAGGGCGTTTCCGCCGGCGTCGGCCACGACCTGGGCCGCAGTGCCGTCGATGAGCTGGCCGGCGGTCACCTCCACCGCGCCGATGGCGGAAAATTCCTCCGCGGGCTCCTCAGAGGGGCTGGGGCTCGGCGCATCCGTGATGATCACCGGAGGGGGCGCGGAGCCGCTGGGCACGGGAGAGGGCGTTGTCTCACTGTCGCTCCAGGGCAGGATCAGGCGCACGCCCTCGTCGGTATATTCCACCCGCCCATTCAGGAATACTACAAATACCACGCCGGCCACCAGAATCAGCGCCAGCACCACGGCGATGATCTTCAGCGCCAGGCTGCCCCGGGAGCGGCGCCCCCGATATTCCTGATAACGTTTTTGATGCCCTCTGGCCATTGCGTTCACCTGCTCAGTCTGTATATCCCGGCGCCTCCGGCCGGGAGGCGCGTCTCGCTCTGCGTATTTTGCTTCAGTTTATATCATACCACAGTTTTCCCGCTGTTTCCACCTCTGTTATCGGATTTTTCGGACTTTTTTCAGCCGATGATCCACTGCGTCATCAGCAGCAGGGCCAGCCCCGGCAGGCCCAGCGCGCCCAGCGCCACGGCGTTGAACAAATTCACCCCCAGATGGATGCCCAGCAGGGGGCTGACCGCCCGGAGGAGCCACAGCACCGCCAGCCAGACGCCGGACCGGAGGGCCAGTCGGCCCAGCCAGCCCAGGGGGCGGCGGAGGAGCACCGCCAGCAGCAGTCCGCCCGCCGCCGCGCCGGCCCACGCCCAGCCGCTCATCCCGCGGCCCCTTTCCCCTCGTCCAGCTGTTTCATCTGCCGGACCAGGTAGGAGTAGCGGCTGCGCAGGGCGTTGATGGTAAACACGCAGGACTCCACCAGGTCCGGGTCGCTGTGGGCGTTGAACTGGGCGTAGGCCTGGTTCAGCTCCAGCCTGGTCTGGGCCATCCCCTCCAGAAGCTGGCGGCGCTCCGTCTCCTCCGGCCGCTCCCCCCGGCGGCGCCGGCCGGCTCTCGTCTCCTCTGTCATTGCTGTCACCTTCCTTCCTGAGGATACTCTATGTCCAGTCTGGACAAATATTCCAATCCCTATACCTTTCCGCCCGTTTCCCCCCGCCTCTCCCCCACCATCCACATTTTTTCCGCCCCTTTCGGAGCCTTTTTTATGAACTCATGACAATTTACAGCGCCATGGCTTTCCCATATAATTTAGTGTGGATAGATAGGTAATTATTTGATCAAAGAACCGTGAGGTAAACCGGTATGAGCATACTCGATATTCTGACCATGCTGGGCGGGCTGGCCCTGTTCCTGTTCGGCATGTCCATCATGAGCGAGAGTCTGGAACGGGCGGCGGGCAGCAGGCTCCGGGCCATTCTGGAGCGGCTCACCTCCAGCACCATCAAGGGCTTTTTCCTGGGCCTGGTGGTCACCGCGGTGATCCAGTCCTCCTCCGCCACCACCGTCATGGTGGTGGGCTTTGTCAGCTCCGGCCTGATGACCCTGAACCAGGCCGTGGGCATCATCATGGGCGCCAACGTGGGCACCACCGTCACCTCCTGGCTGCTCTCCCTCACCGGGGTGCAGGGGGACAGCCTCATCGCCACCCTGCTGAAGCCCTCCTCCTTCTCCCCCGTGCTGGCCGTCATCGGCGTGGTGCTCTACCTGTTCTGCAAGGGCGGCCGGAAAAAGGACATCGGCGCCATCCTGCTGGGCTTCGCCACCCTGATGTTCGGCATGGAGACCATGTCCGGCGCGGTGGGCGGCCTGGCCGACATCCCGGAGTTCCGCAATCTCCTGCTGAAATTCTCCAACCCGGTCCTGGGCGTGCTGGCCGGGGCGCTGCTCACCGCCGTGCTCCAATCCTCCTCCGCCTCGGTGGGTATTCTCCAGGCCCTGTCCTCCACCGGCGCTCTCGCCGCCGGCAGCGCCGTCCCCATCATTCTGGGCCAGAACATCGGTACCACCGTCACCGCTCTGATCTCCTCCGCCGGCGCCAGCAAGGACGCCCGCCGGGCGGCCCTCATCCACCTGTATTTCAACCTGATCGGCTCCTTCTCCTTCCTGGCGCTGTTCTACCTCCTCCGGGCCTTTGTGGATATGCCCTTCCTGGAGCAGCCCATCACTCAGGTGGGCATCGCCCTCATCCACACCGCCTTCAACCTGCTGAGCACCGCCGTCATGCTCCCCTTCGGCAATGGGCTGGTGAAGCTGGCCTGCCTCACCATCCGGGACGAGGCCGTCCCCTCCGAGCCGGTTCTGCTGGACGAGCGCCTGCTGGTCACCCCCTCCATCGCCCTGGAGCAGTGCTCCAAGCTGGTGTGCGGCATGGCCAGCCTGTCTGAGACCGCCGCGGGCCGGGCGCTGGGTCTGATCCGTGCCTACAACGGCAGCGACGTTCAGGTGGTGGACGACATCGAGGCCCAGCTGGACCAGTACGAGGACATGATCGGCACCTATCTGGTGAAGCTGTCCTCCCACCCCCTGTCCGCCGGCGACAACCGGACGGTCTCCCTGATGCTCCACTCCATCAGCGAGCTGGAGCGCATCAGCGACCACGCCAAGAGCATCCGCATCTGCGCCGCGCGCCTGACGGAAAAGGGCCTGTCCCTCTCCTCCGGCGCCCTGGCGGAGCTGGATGTGCTCTCCGCCGCGGTGCGGCAGGTGACCCGGCTCACCGCCGACTGCTTCATCGACCGGGACCCGGTGGGTGCCCGGCGCATCGAGCCTCTGGAGCAGGTCATCGACCACCTGTGCGGCGAGATGAAGGTGCGCCACATCTCCCGCCTGCAGCGGGGGCTGTGCACGGTGGAGCCGGGCATGGTGTTCACCGACCTGCTGGGCGACTGCGCCCGCATCTCCGACCACTGCTCCAACGTGGCCGCCGCCGTCATCGAGCTGAACGCCGGCGCTTTCGACACCCACCAGTACCTGGGCCGCATGAAGCGGGACAGCGAGGAGTTCAGGCAGATGTACGACAGCTTCCTGGCCCAGTACGTTCTGCCGGAGCCCTAACAGAAAAGGCAGCAGCCCCCGGCCCAAGGCCGGGGGCTGTCATCATATCTCCGCTGTTTCAAAGCATCCCTGAGCAGCAGGAGCGCAGGATCACACGGTAGGCGGGCTGATAGGCTCTGCGGTATTCCTCGCTGTGGGACACCATGGGGCAGCCCGCGGCGGTATACCCCGCCAGGTACCCGTCCAGTTCCTCCGGGGAAAAGCCGAACGCCCCCTGGGCGCACAGCTCCCTCAGCACCTCCAGCTTTTCCAGAAAGGCCGCCATGTCCCCCCGGTGCAGCCCGGCGGAGCGCACAAAGTCCCTGTTCAGCGCCTCCAGGGGATAGCGCCCGGTGTCCAGCGCCGAAAGCATGACCCGCACGATCCCGTTCCCGATGTCCTCAAAAATCGCCTGGGACGGATCATGGCGGACCGCGTCATATTCGGCCCGCAGCCGCTCCAGAGTCCGGGCGCTGTCCGTGATCAGGTGGCCGCCCCCAAATTCATTCTGATAGATCAGCTTGACCCCGTCGCAGGGCCGCATGAGCGGATATGTCTCCCCGTGACGGCGCAGAATACCGCGCAGCTGTTCACAGTTGGCTTCCGGCATGATCTTCTCCCCCACATCCCGCCATCCGCGCGGGCCGTTCTGTATACACAGAGTACATAGGCCGGGGTCTTTTGTCAAGCCCGCCCGCTTTTGAACGGCCCGGGATCCCACGCATTGCGTGGCTTTTTCTTGACGGGATCGGGCTTTTTGCGATATACTGAATTAATTGGAAACGCAGAATACAGGCAGGTGCTATCATGGCTAAATCCACATCCAAAAAAGCATATGACAACCAGTCCATCTCCTCCCTGAAGGGGCCGGACCGGGTGCGCAGGCGCCCCGGCGTCATCTTCGGTTCCGACGGGCTGGACGGCTGCGAGCACGCGGTGTTCGAGATCCTCTCCAACGCCATCGACGAGGCCCGGGAGGGCCACGGCAGCCAGATCATCGTCACCCGGTACGAGGACAAGTCCATCGAGGTGGAGGACTTCGGCCGGGGCTGTCCCGTGGACTGGAACGAGGCGGAGGGCCGCTACAACTGGGAGCTGGTGTTCTGCGAGCTGTACGCCGGCGGCAAGTACAAGAACGACGGCGGGGACAACTATGAGTACTCCCTGGGCCTGAACGGCCTGGGCTCCTGCGCCACCCAGTACGCCTCGGAGTTCTTCGACGCGGTGATCTACCGGGACGGGTTCAAATACACCCTCCACTTTGAGAAGGGCGAGCTGGTGGGCCAGATGGGCAAGGAGCCCGCCGACCGCAAAAAGACCGGCTCCAAATTTCACTGGAAGCCCGACCTGGACGTGTTCACCGACATCGACATCCCCCTGGACTACTACCTGGATGTGATGAAGCGCCAGGCGGTGGTCAACGCCGGGGTCACCTTCCGCCTGCGCAATCAGGAGGGCGGAAAGTTCCAGATCACCGACTTCTGCTATGAAAACGGCATCATCGACTACGTGCGGGAGCTGGCCGGGGAAAATCCCCTGACCCAGCCGGTGTTCTGGCAGACCGAGCGGAAGGGCCGGGACCGGGAGGACAAGGACCCCTACAAGGTGAAGCTGTCGGTGTCCTTCTGCTTCTCCAACACGGTGCAGGTCATCGAGCACTACCACAATTCCTCCTGGCTGGAGCACGGCGGCTCCCCGGAGAAGGCCATGAAGTCCGCCTTCGTCTCCGCCATCGACGGCTGGCTGAAGCAGAACAACAAGTACACCAAGGCGGAGAGCAAGATCACCTGGGGCGACATTGAGGACTGTCTGGTGCTGGTGAGCAACAACTTCTCCACCCAGACCAGCTACGAGAACCAGACCAAGAAGTCCATCACCAACAAGTTCGTCCAGGAGGCCATGGCCGACTTCCTCAAGAGCCAGCTGGAGGTCTACTTCATCGAGAACCCCTTCGACGCGGAGAAGATCGGCGGCCAGGTCCTCATCAACAAGCGCAGCCGGGAGACCGCGGAAAAGACCCGCCTGGGCATCAAGAAAAAGCTGTCCGGCTCCCTGGACATCTCCAACCGGGTGCAGAAGTTCGTGGACTGCCGCACCAAGGACGTGTCCCGCCGGGAGCTGTATATCGTGGAGGGCGACTCCGCTATGGGCGCCGTCAAGCTCAGCCGGGACGCGGAGTTCCAGGGCATCATGCCCGTGCGGGGCAAGATCCTCAACTGCCTGAAGGCGGACT
>JBJEYO010000075.1:0-11837 GCA_051886935.1 Candidatus Enterenecus sp.
GTGCGCTGAGAAAATGCAAGAAAAACAGGCAAGAACGGTATGAAATTTTGAAATTCGATCCGGCGAAAACCCTTATAAATCAAGGGTTTTCAGCGGAGAAAACGGCCAGAGCCAACGCGCATTTCGAGTCACGCCTCTTCGACCACTTGAGTACTCCTCCGCATATTCAATTGGCTGCTCCGCAGCTGAATCAGCGTAACTTAAGATACCCCATTTTCACGGAATTGTCAATGGATTTCAGCGCAAAGCGGCGGGCCGTCCGCCCGCCGCTCCGTATGTCAGTCCTGTATGACCTTTTTCGCCATCCAGCCGCCGCTGCGGTAGCGCCAGATATAGACCGCCCCGCGGCAGACCCAGTCGCAGAACCAGGCGATCCACACGCCCAGCAGGCCCAGATTCAGCACCCGGCACAGCACCATGCTGCTGCCCACCCGGAAGATCCACATGGACAGCGCGGACACGGTGGCGGAGAAGCGCACATCCCCCGCGGCCCGCATCCCGTTGGGCAGAGTGAAAGCCGGCATCCACAGCACCGCCCGGGCGATGGTGATGAGCACCATCATGGAGAAGGTGAGCGCCGCGCTCTCCGGCGTCATCCGGGACACCCGGGTGACCAGCGGGGTGGCCGCCAGCACCGCAGAGCTCACCACCATCAGGGTCAGCTGGGAATAGAGGCAGAACTGCCGTGTGTACTTCTTCATCTCGTCCACCCGGCCGGCGCCCATGCACTGCCCCGCCACGGTGAGCAGGCCGGTCCCGATGGCCAAGCTGGGCATGGACTGCACTGAGTCCAGGGTCTGGATCATGGCCTGGGCCGCCATAGCGGTGGTGCCCAGGGTGGAGACGGTGGACTGCACCACCAGCTTGCCCAGCTGGAACATGGAGTTCTCCACGCCGGTGGGCACGCCCACCCGCAGCACCATGCCCATCAGACGGCGGTCGGGCCGGATGGCGGCGTAATCACGGATGGAGACGGGCAGCTCCCGGCTGCGCAGCAGAATGAGCAGCGCCACCGCGCTGATGACACGGGACACCGTGGTGGCCAGAGCGGCGCCGGTCACGCCCATGTGGAGGACGAATATGCCCACCGCGTTGCCCGCGATGTTCACTACATTGGCCACCGCCGCCACCGCCATGGGCGGCGCGGAGCGCCCGCTGGCCCGGAACACCGCCGCCGCGGTCTGCTGGGCCGCCAGGAAGGGATAGGACACAGCGGTGATCAGGAAATACTCCAGGGCCTGGTCCATGACCTGAGCCTCCACCGAGCCGAAGATGAGGGACAGCAGGGGCCGGCGCAGAGCCAGGCAGAAAATCATCAGGCCCAGGGACAGGCCCAGACTCACCAGCAGCACCTGCCGGGCGGCATCGTTGGCCCGGGCGGTCTCTCCCCTGCCCAGGTACTGGGCGCAGACGATGACGCCGCCGGCGGCCAGAGCCGTCAGCAGATTGAGCACCAGAGTGTTGATGGAGTCCACCAGGGCCACGGCGGAGATGGCGCTCTCCCCCACGCTGGTGACCATCATGGTATCCGCGATGCCCATCAGGCCGGACAGCACCTGTTCCAGCATCAGCGGAATGAGCAGCGCCACGATTTGTCGGCGTGTAAACACGATAGGACCTCTTTTCAGACAGCTTTCCCGTCGGAGCATATTCTACCACAGATCTTGATCCGGGAAAATGTAACTCCTATACAAAAAAATCCCTGTGCCCGCCGCCTTTTTCTGAACAGAGCGCATTCCCTTCCCCCGCCGTCCGGCAAAATCTGACACGTCTTTCCTGTAAAATACTCCCTGTGGGGCGGCCGCACGGCGGTCTGTCCGCGCGGCCGGAACCGTGTGTCAGCCCTGAGCGGCAAGGCTTTCAGGGTCCGCGGCTTTGCTCTGGGCGCACGCGATCAGAAATACCGCATTTTTGCCAAATTGTCTTGATTTCATAGCGCTTCTGCTGTATAATTTTATCAGTAAAATTTATTCTCCGGCCGCACAAAAATTCATTCTGGAGGGTGTTTACATTGCGAAAAGAGACATTAGACCTGTCGCTCAAGGCATTTCGGGAGGGAAGCTGCACCAACGCGTACCAGTTCATGGGCTGCCACCGTCAGACCTTGGGCGGCCAGGAGGGCCACGTATTCCGGGTCTGGGCCCCCCACGCCAGAAGCGTGCGGGTACTGGGCCGCTTCAACGACTGGGACCGGAACGCGCCGGTCATGGACCCCATCGGGGACGGGATCTGGGAAAAGTTCATCCCCGGCGTGGAGCAGTTTGACGAATACAAATACTACATCGAGCGGCCTGACGGCAGCTTCGTGTTCAAAAGCGACCCCTACGGCTTCCACGCCTGCACCAGGCCGGAGAACGCCAGTAAGGTCTTTGACCTGGAGGGCTTCCATTGGACGGACGGCGCCTACCGCCGCGCCCGGGCTCACAAAAAGCCCGTGAAAAGCCCGATCAACATCTACGAGCTCCACCTGGGCTCCTGGCGCCTCCATGAGGACGGCACCCGGCTGAGCTATGTGGAGTGCGCCGAGGAGATCGTCCGCTATGTAAAGGACATGGGCTATACACACATTGAGCTGCTGCCGATCAGCGAGTATCCCTACGATCCCTCCTGGGGCTACCAGGTCACCGGCTATTACGCTCCCACCTCCCGCTATGGCACCCCCCACGACTTTATGAGATTCGTGGACATCTGCCACAACGCGGGCATCGGCGTCATCCTGGACTGGGTGGGCGCCCACTTCCCCAAGGACGAGCAGGGCCTGTACGAGTTCGACGGCGGCTGCTGCTATGAGCCCTCCGATCCCCTGATGAAGGAGCATCCCGACTGGGGCACCCGCATCTTCGACTACGGCCGGTACGAGGTGCGCTCCTTCCTCATGTCCAACGTGCTGTACTGGCTGGACCTGTACCACATCGACGGCATCCGGGTGGACGCCGTGGCCTCCATGCTCTACCTGGACTACGGCCGGCAGAACGGCCAGTGGCGGCGCAACAGGAACGGCGGGAACATCAATCTGGAGGCGGTGAAGTTCCTCCAGGACATGAACGCCGCCGCCTTCACCTTTGACCCGGCGGTGCTGATGATCGCCGAGGAGTCCACCGCCTTCCCCATGGTGACCAGGCCGGGCTATGACGGCGGACTGGGCTTCGGCTTCAAGTGGAACATGGGCTGGATGCACGACATGGTGGACTACATGTCCACCGACCCCCTGTTCCGCAAGGGCCGGCACAACAACATCACCTTCTCCCTGACCTACGCCTTCTCCGAGAACTTCATCCTGCCCCTGTCCCACGACGAGGTGGTCCACGGGAAATGCTCCCTGCTGAACAAGATGCCGGGGGACTACGACGAGAAGTTCCAGAACCTGCGGGCCTTCTACGGCTACATGATGACCCATCCGGGCAAGAAGCTGCTGTTCATGGGCGGGGAGTTCGGCCAGTTCATTGAATGGGACGAGAAGAAACAGCTGGACTGGTTCCTGCTGGACTACGATAAGCACCGCCAGCTCCATGATTATGTGCGGGACCTGAACCACTTCTACCTGGACCACCCGGCCCTGTGGCAGAACGACGGGGACTGGAAGGGTTTCCAGTGGATCGCCTGCGACGACAACGCCCAGAGCGTCATCGCCTTCCGGCGCATCGACGCCAAGGGCAAGGAGCTCATCGTGGTGTGCAACTTCTGCCCGGTGGAGCGGAAGAAATACGCCATCGGCGTGCCCAAGGCGGGCAAGTACAAGCCCGTCCTGTCCAGCGACGCCGCCAAGTACGGCGGCACCGGTACACGGCTTCGCACCGTCACGGCCAAGGAGGAGCCCATGCACGGTCTGGACTACTCCGTGGAGCTGACCCTGCCGCCGCTGTCCACTGTCTTCTATGAGCGTGTGGCCGCCCCTGCCAAAAAGGCGGCCGGCTCCAAACCCGCGGCAAAAAGCACTGAAAAGAGCAGTAAGTAAGAGAAATGGAGGGTTTCACTGTGATTGAGCGCAAAAAAGAGTGCATCGCCATGCTTCTGGCCGGCGGCCAGGGCAGCAGACTGTACGTGCTGACGGAGGACACCGCCAAGCCCGCCGTGCCCTTCGGCGGCAAGTACCGCATCATCGACTTCCCCCTGTCCAACTGCGTCAACTCCGGCATTGACACTGTGGGTATCCTCACCCAGTATCAGCCTCTGGAACTGAACGACTACATCGGCAACGGCCAGCCCTGGGACCTGAACCGCAGCTTCGGCGGAGCCCACGTGCTGCCCCCCTACACCAAGACCAAAAACAACGAGTGGTACAAGGGCACGGCCAACGCCATCTACCAGAACATCCCCTTCATCGAGCGCTATCACCCCGAGTATGTACTCATCCTCTCCGGCGACCACATCTACAAGATGGATTACAGCAAGATGCTCCAGTTCCACAAGGAGAAGGGCGCGGAGTGCACCATCGCCGTCATCACCGTCAGCCCCGAGGACGCCACCCGCATGGGCATCATGAGCACCGATGCCGACCAGGCCATCACCGAGTTTGAGGAGAAGCCCGCCCATCCCAAGAGCAACCAGGCCTCCATGGGCGTGTACATCTTCACCTGGGAGGTGCTGAAGCAGTACCTGATTGCCGACGAGGCCGACCCCAACTCCGAGAACGACTTCGGCAAGAACGTCATTCCCGCCTTCCTGCGGGACGGCCGCCGGCTGTACGCCTATCCCTTTGAGGGTTACTGGAAGGACGTGGGCACCCTGGGCAGCCTGTGGGACGCCAACATGGACCTGCTGGACCCCAGAGATCCCCTGGATATGCGCAACCCCAACTTCAAGGTCTACGCCCGCAACTACGCCAGCCCCTCCACCCTGCTCTCCCCCGGCAGCAAGGTCAGCAACTCCTTCATCGCCGAGGGCTGCACCATCCGGGGCACCGTGGAGCACTCGGTGCTGTACACCGGCTGCGTGATCGAGGAGGGCGCCACCGTCTGCGGCACCGTCCTGATGCCCAACACCGTGGTGAAGAAAGACGCAGTGGTGGAGTACGCCATCGTGGGCGAGCAGTGCGTGGTGGAGGAAGGCGCCCACATCGGCCGGCGCCCCGAGGACTGTCTGGGCCAGGATTGGGGCATCAGCGTGGTGGGTCGCCGCAAGACCATCCCCGCCGGGACCGTCATCAAGCCCAAGGAAATCATTTAAGGGGAGGCAGTCAGTATGAATATGATGGGTATTATCTTTGCCGAGATGTACGGCAACCAGCTGGATTCCCTCACCTATGACCGGAACATGGCGGCCATCCCCTTCGGCGGCCGCTACCGCCTGGTGGACTTCATCCTGTCCAACATGGTCAACTCCGGCATCAGCAACGTGGGCGTGCTGGCCAAGCAGCACTACCGCTCCCTGATGGACCATCTGTCCAGCGGCCAGGAGTGGGACCTGAACCGCAAGAACGGCGGCCTGCACATCCTGCCCCCCTACGCCAACGAGAGCATCAGCCACAGCACCGTGGGCAAGCTGGACGAGCTGCGCAACGCCCTGGACCTGATGCGCGGCAGCACTGAGACCTATGTTCTGCTGGCCGATGCCGACGTGGTGTGCAACATCGACCTGCGCCCCGCCCTGGCCTCCCATATCGCCAGCGGCTGTGAGATCACCGCCGTCACCATCCCCGCCGACGGCTCCTGCGCCGAGCCCCATGACGTGGTCATCCAGATGGAGGACGGTCAGCCCAAGGCCTTCGCCCTGAACTATGTGGCCAAAGCCGGCGACCAGATCGGCATGAGCATGTACATCGTCAACCGGGAGCGGCTGGCCAAGCTGGTGCGGGAGTACACCTCCTTCGGCGCCTTCCACCTGGAGCGTGACTTCATCCAGCAGCGGTTCAACCAGGGCGAGCTGTCCATCAACGTCTACCCCTTCGACGGGGACGTCTATTTCATCCACAACATGGCGGACTACCTGCGCGCCAGCCTGGCCATCACCGATGAGGCCGCCAGCGCCCGGCTCTTCCGCCCGGAGAGCCCCATCTACACCCGGGTCCATGACGAGGTGCCCTCCTATTACGGCATGGACTGCACCGTGTCCGGCAGCATCATCGCCGACGGCTGCATCATCGAGGGCAGCGCCCAGCACAGCGTTCTCTCCCGCGGCGTCCGCATCGCCAAGGGCGCCCGCATCAAGGACTGCATCATCATGCAGGGCAGCGTGGTGGGCGAAGGCGCCGTGCTGGAGAATGTGGTGGTGGACAAGCATGCGGTGATCTCCGCCGGCACCCAGCTGAAGGGCCTGCCCTCCGCCCCCGTCACCATCCGTAAAGGAGCTACCATATGAAAATTCTGTTCGCCGCCAGTGAGGCGGCCCCCTACATCAAGACCGGCGGCCTGGGCGACGTGGCCTCCGCCCTGCCCAAGGCGCTGAGCGTCTCCCCCAACACCGAGGTGTATGTCTTTCTGCCCTACTACAAGGCCATCAAGGACAATCCGGACTTTGAGATCCAGTATGTGACCCACTTCTTCGTCCCCCTAGCCTGGCGCAGCGTGTACGCCGGCCTGTTCCGCGCGGTGAGCCGCCGGCGCAAGCTGCAGTACTACTTCATCGACAACGAGTACTACTTCTACCGGGACAGCACCTACGGCTACTACGACGACGGCGAGCGGTTCGCCTTCTTCTCCAAGGCCGTGCTGGAATCTCTCCAGTATCTGAACTGGTATCCCGATGTGATCCACGCCAACGACTGGCAGACCGCCCTGATCCCCGTGTTTCTGCGGGCGTTCTACATGGGGCTGGAACCCTATCAGCCCATCCGCACCCTGTTCACCATCCACAACATGGAGTATCAGGGCAAGGCCCCGGATTCCTTTGTGGACGAGTGCCTGGGTCTGCCTGAGGACTGGAAGGGCACCATGCAGTTCGACGGCTGCACCAACGTGATGAAGGCTGCCATCCTGACCGCCGACCGGGTGAGCACCGTCTCCCGCACCTACGCCCAGGAGATTCAGGACCCCTATTTCGCCCACGGGCTGCACAATGTGCTGCGGCAGCACAGCTATAAGCTCAGCGGCGTGGTCAACGGTATCGACACCGAGGTGTTCAACCCCGCCGCCGACCCCCTGATCCACACCACCTTCACCGCCAACGAGCCGGAGAAGAAGCTGGAGAACAAGCGGTTCCTGCAGGAGCGGCTGGGTCTGGAGCCGCGTGATGACGTGCCCCTAATCATCATGGTCTCCCGCCTGGTGGGTCACAAGGGCGTGGACCTGATTCAGGCCGTCATGGATGACCTGATGAAAGAGGATCTCCAGATGGTGGTCATCGGCACCGGCGAGGCCCAGTACGAGGACATGTTCCGCCACTATGCCTGGGAGTACCCCTCCAAGATGTCCGCCAACATCGTGTTCGACAACACCCTGGCCCGCCAGGCCTACGCCGGCGCCGACATGGTGCTTATGCCCTCCAAGCAGGAGCCCTGCGGCCTGACCCAGCTCATCGCCATGCGGTACGGCACCGTGCCCATCGTGCGTGAGACCGGCGGACTGTTCGACACCGTGCCCGCCTTCAACCCCGACACCGGGGAGGGCCTGGGCTTTACCTTCAAGAGCTACAATGCCTATGATATGCTGGGCGCCATCCGCCGTGCGGAGGGAGTCTATCATGATCCCGGGCTCTGGGACGCCCTGCGGCGCAGCGATATGGCCAATGACTGCTCCTGGAAGCACTCCGTGGAGGATTATTGGCAGATCTACCGCTCCATGGTATAATATCCGCGCTGCAAGTCATCACATGTTTCGCAGAACACAGCCCGCTTTGCGGGCTGTGTTCTGTGAGGTTTTGCTCGGGAGTTTTTTCGAATGGAATTTAGATACGATTGCCTGTCTGAACAGTACAAACAGCCCTTCGGCTGCCTGCGCCTCCACGAGACCTGCCGCATGACGGTGGAGGTGTCCGCCGACACGGAGGTGCGCCGCCTGGAGGTGGTGCTGGCGGGGGAATCCGGCTGCGGACTGCGGGTCCCTTTCTCCCCCGGAGAGGAGGCGGGCGGCTTCGTCCGCTGCCATGCTCAGTTCACCCTGCCCCGCACCGACCTGTACTTCTACCACTTTTACATCGACACCGACCAGGGCCCCTGCGAGTGGTACCGGTCAGGAGAGCGGGGCGTCTCCCCCGGCCGCGGAGACCGGTGGCAGCTCACCTGCTATCCCGATGATTTTCAGGTTCCGGAGGGGCTGGCCGGCTCGGTCATGTACCAGATCTTCCCCGACCGCTTCTTCAAGGGCCGGGACTGCGATCTCACCGGCAAGCTGGAGCCCTACTGGGTCCACGATAACTGGAGCGACACCCCCCGCTTTCTCCCCGATGAGCGGGGCGAGGTGCTGAACAACGACTTCTTCGGCGGAAATCTGGACGGAATCCGCCAGAAGCTGGGCTACCTGAAATCGCTGCATGTGGAGATCATCTACCTCAACCCCATCTGCATGGCCTACTCCAACCACCGCTACGACACCGCCGACTACAAGCGGGTGGACCCCATGCTGGGCAGCGACGAAGACTTCGCCGCCCTGTGCCGGGAGGCCCACGCCTTGGGCATGAAGGTGGTCCTGGACGGGGTGTTCTCCCACACCGGCAGTAACAGCGTCTACTTCGACCAGAAGGGCGTTTTCGGCCACGGCGCCTGCAGCGACCCGGACTCCCCCTACCGCGGCTGGTACGACTTTCAGCACTACCCCGACCGCTACACCAGTTGGTGGGGCATCGTCACCCTGCCCTGCGTCCACGAGATGAACGAGAGCTACCTGGACTACATCATCCAGGGGGAGGACAGCGTCATCGCCCACTGGCTCAGCCTGGGGGCCGACGGCTTCCGGCTGGACGTGGCCGACGAGCTGCCCGATGCCTTCATCGCCGCCTTCCGCGCCCGGCTCAAGGCGCTGAAGCCGGACGCCATCCTGCTGGGCGAGGTCTGGGAGGACGCCTCCAACAAGATCGCCTATGACGTGCGCCGGCGCTACTTCGCCGACGGCGAGCTGGACTCCGTCATGAACTACCCCTTCCGCAACGCCATTCTCGGCCTGATGGCCCACTGTGACCCGGAGGAATTCCGCCGGTCGGTGATGACCATTGTGGAACACTACCCCGCCCCCGTCCTCCACTGCCTGATGAACAGCCTGTCCACCCACGACACCCCCCGCATCCTGACCCTGATGGGGGATAGCTTTGACGGGCCCAAGACGGAAAAGGCGGAGCGCTTTCTCAGCGGCGATGCCCGCCCCTGGGCCTCGGCCAGAGAGATGGCCGCCGCCGTCCTCCAGTTCACCCTGCCCGGCATGGCCAGCCTCTATTACGGCGACGAGGCCGGCATGGAGGGCTTTGAGGACCCCTTCAACCGCCGGGGCTATCCCTGGGGCGGTGAGGACCGGGAGCTGCTGGAGTTCTACCGGCAGCTGACCGAACTGAAATGCACCCTTCCCGCCCTGCGTACCGGCGGGATCCAATTCCAGCCCGCCCCCGATGGCGTGGTCTGCTTCGTCCGCACACTGGACGGCCGGCGTGTCCGCACCCTGGTCAACAGCTGGCAGCGGACCGTGGACATTCCGGTCAGCGGGCAGGTCCTGTTCCTGCACTACGGCAGGTGCCAGGACGGCTGCGTGTCCCTGGACCAGTGGGGCACAGCCATCATATCAGAGGAGGAATGACCAATGAAAAAAGCCGCTTTCGGCGTAGACATCGGCGGGACCTCGGTAAAGCTTGGTCTGGTGAGCGCTGACGGAAAGCTCCTCGACAAGGCGGAGTTTCCCTCCGACAAGTCCCAGAGCGCCCTGTTTGACGAGATCGCCGCCCAGATCCGGCAGATGCTGGAGCGCGCCGGCGACGTCCAGTGTGTGGGCGTGGGCGTGGGCGTGCCCGGCCCGGTGCTGGACAAGTCTCTGGTCCAGGGCTGTGTCAACCTGGGCTGGGGCAACGTGAATGTCACCGCCGAGCTGTCCTGCCGGGTCCCCTACCCCATTCTGGCGGAAAATGACGCCAATCTGGCCGCTCTGGGCGAGATGTGGATGGGCGCCGGCCACGGCCTTCGCAACCTGGTGATGTTCACTGTGGGCACCGGCATCGGCGCCGGCATCATCGCCGACGGCCGCATCGTCTCCGGCGCGGTGGGCGGCGCGGGCGAGGTGGGGCACATCCCCATGGGCGTCCATCTGGACCGCCAGTGCTCCTGCGGGAAGTACGGCTGCCTGGAGACCATCGCCTCCGCCACCGGAATCATCCGCTCCGCCAGGGAGTTCTCCCCCTTCCGGGAGATGGAGACCGTCACCGCCAAGGACGTGTTCGACGCCGCCCGGGACGGGGACGAAAACGCCCTCCGGGTCGTGGAGGAGGCGGGCCGCTGCCTGGGCACCGCCGCCGCCATCGTGGGCTGCGTGGTCAACCCGGAGGTGTTCGTCATCGGCGGCGGCGTGTCCGCCGCGGGCAACCTGCTGCTGGACCCCATCAAGTCCGCCTTCCAGGAGTGGGTGTTCCCCCCCTGCCGCAACACCCGGTTCGCCCTGGCCACCCTGGGCAACAACGCCGGGATCTTCGGCGCCGCCGGCCAGTTCCTCTGTAAAGGGTAAATACTTAATTCCTGTTGCAGCGCAACAGAAAAGGAGATGTCTTTATGTTAAATCTTGATCTTGCCAAGCTGGAGGGTGCCCTTTCCCCCGACCAGCTCAACTCCATGGCCGGCGAGCTGGCTGCCGCCCATGAGAAGCTCTACGATCCCGCCGCCCCCGGCGCCGACTTCACCGGCTGGGTGCGTCTGCCCGAGAACTACGACAAGGAGGAGTTCGCCCGCATTCAGAAGGCCGCGGAGAAGATCCGCAGCGACTCTCAGGTGCTGGTAGTCATCGGCATCGGCGGCTCCTACCTGGGCGCCCGCGCCGCCCTGGAGATTTTCCCCTCTGACGGGCCGGAGATCTGCTTCGCCGGCTGCTCCCTCAGCCCCAACGAGCTGAAAAAGGTCATGGACCGCATCGGCGACAAGGACTGGTCCATCAACGTCATCTCCAAGTCCGGCGGCACCACTGAGCCCGCCGTGGCCTTCCGGGTGTTCCGTGACCTGCTGGTCCAGCGCTATGGCGCCCAAGCGGACAGCCGCATCTACGCCACCACCGACAAGGCCCGGGGTGCCCTTAAGACCCTGGCCGACAAAAACGGTTGGGAGAGCTTCGTCATCCCCGACGAGGTGGGCGGGCGCTACTCTGTCCTCACCGCCGTGGGTCTGCTGCCCATCGCCGTGGGAGGCACCGACATTGCTGAGCTGATGGCCGGCGCCGCCGATGCCATGAACCGCTATGACCTGCGCTCCATGGACAACCCCGTGTGGCGCTATGTGGCGGCTCGCAACCTGCTCTACCGTCAGGGCAAGAAGGTGGAGATCTTCTGCACCTACGAGCCCTCCTACTCCTTCTTCGGCGAGTGGCTCAAGCAGCTGTTCGGCGAGTCCGAGGGCAAGGACGGCAAAGGCATCTTCCCCGCCTCCGCCCAGTTCACCACCGACCTCCACTCCCTGGGCCAATACATCCAGGACGGCGAGCGCCACCTGTTCGAGACCGTCCTCTATGTGGACGACACCGGCTGCGACATCGCCATTCCCTACAGCGAAGACAACGGCGACAACCTGAACTATCTGGCCGGCAAGCCCCTGAGCTTTGTCCGGGAGATGGCCTTCCAGGGCACCCTGGCCGCCCACGCCGACGGCGGAGCCCCCTCCATGGTGCTGCGCATGGACAAGATGGACGCCCACACTCTGGGCGAGCTGTTCTACTTCTTTGAGCTGTCCTGCGGAATCAGCGGCCATGTGCTCCAGGTCAACCCCTTCAACCAGCCCGGCGTGGAGG
>JBJEYO010000076.1:0-2224 GCA_051886935.1 Candidatus Enterenecus sp.
TGATGAGCATTCTCATCCGCCGGAAGCTCGCCCGGGAGCGGGCGGAGGCCCGTCAGCAGGGGAAAAACAACTGACCTTATGAATTGTTCCCTGTGTGGCTATGGAAAACAGGTCAGAATAGGGTATAATGTGTCCTGCGGGGAGGAATTTTCTCCCCGGCAGACCCCACAGGTACCAATGAAACATCGAGGTGTTGAACAATGTTGGAGCAAGTTCGGAAGGAAGCCGCGGCGGCTGCGGAGCAGATCTGCCAGATCGCCAAGCTGCGGAAGGGCCAGATTCTGGTGGTGGGCTGCTCCACCAGCGAGGTGGCCGGCCACAAGGTGGGCAGCCACTCCAGCCCGGAGATCGGCCAGGCCATTTTTGACGGCCTGAACCAGGTGCTGGCCCCCAAGGGTATCTACCTGGCCGCCCAGTGCTGCGAGCACTTGAACCGGGCCATTATCGTGGAGCGGGAGGCCGTCCCCTTCGCGGAAATCTGCAACGTGGTGCCCCAGCCCAAGGCGGGCAGCTCCTTTGCCACAGCGGCCTACCACAGCTTCCGGGACCCGGTGGCGGTGGAGTTTATTAAGGCCGACGCCGGCCTGGACATCGGCGGCACCCTCATCGGCATGCACTTAAAGCATGTGGCCGTGCCCGTCCGCCTGGAGCAGAAGCACATCGGCGAAGCCATCCTTCTGGCCGCCCGGGTCCGTCCCAAGTACATCGGCGGCGAGCGGGCCATCTATGATGAGAACTTAAAATAAGAAGCCAGAGGAACCTCCCCGGGAACTCCCCGGGGAGATTTTTTGGGCAAAAAGTCTATTGACATAGACTTATAGGCACGATAGGATGGAACAAGAAGAACTGAGAAAGGAAGAGACGTAGGATGACGGATTTTTTGCTGGACCTGCTGTCCCTGTCCATAGGGGGCGGCCTGGCGGCGCTGGTGCTGCTGGTCCTCTCCCGGTGCAGCCGGCTGAAGTACGGGGGCCGGTGGCGGTGCCTGGCCTGGTTTCTGCTGTGCCTGCGGCTGGCGGTGCCGGGGGCGGTGATCCCGGTGGAGATCGACCTGCTTCCCGCCCCCATCCAGGTGGAGCTCCCGGCGGACCGGGTGATCTATGAGGCCCCTGCCCGGCAGCCGGCCCCAGTCACCGGGGAGGCAGCTCCCACGGCAGGGGAACCTGGGTCAGCCCCGGCACCCCAGGAGAAGGGATGGACCCTGTCGGTTTCCCAGGTGCTTTTCCTTCTGTGGCTGGCAGGAGGGGTGGCGGTTCTGGCGGGAGCGCTGGTCCGCCACCGCCGGTGCCTGGCCTGGCTGGACCAGCGGAAGCGCCCGGCAGAGGACCCGGCTGTGATCCGCCGCTTTAACCGTCTGGCCGATGGGCTGGGGATGGAAAAGCGTCCGGATCTGAGCGTCTGCCCGGCCCTGTCCTCCCCCATGCTGGTGGGATTGTTCCACCCCGCCCTTCTTCTCCCCGGAGAGGACCTGGGGGAGAAGGAAATGGAGTATGAGATGCTCCATGAGCTGGTCCACTGCCGCCGCCGTCACATCTGGCTCAAGGCTTTGGCCCTGTGGGTGTGCGCCCTGCATTGGTTCAATCCCTGCGCCTGGCTGGTGGCCCGGGCGGTGGAGCGGGACACGGAGCTGGCCTGCGACGAGGAAGTGCTGACCTGTCTGCCCCGGGAACAGCATGCCGCCTATGGCCGCGCCATCCTGGCGGCGGCCGCCCAACAGAAAGGAGCGACCTATGAAACGTAAGATTCCGGTGTCCCCCTTTTCCACCGGCCTGTCCGGGTCGGCCAAAGAGATGGAGATACGCATCCGCAACATTCTCACCGGGGGCCACAAGCGGCCCGCCGTCCTGGTGATGGCGGGCGCGGCGGTGATGATCGCCCTGTGCGGGGTGACGGTGTTCTGCTTTGCCCAGGCCGCCGGGGGCCGGATTGAGAACCCGGACCCGGCCTGGTTTGCCGATTACTACAGCCAGGACTACGGCACCCGGGTCTATTGGTGGGAGGACCAGCCGGATGAACCCCAGGCGCATGATGTCCGCCTGGACGACATCACCTACCTGGGTCAGACAGAACTGGAGGGCGGCCGCGTTGGCGCGGCCTATCAGGTGAGCAAAAGCGGGTATGACAGCCAGATGGGGACCCTCCGGTGGTCTGAGTATGAGCCGGGCATCGAGGTGGCGGCCTGGACCAGCGACGGAGAATGGCTGGGGATTCTGGGCAGCCCCAA
>JBJEYO010000077.1:0-11750 GCA_051886935.1 Candidatus Enterenecus sp.
CTGCTTGAACAATTTTTGCTGATAATTATTGTCTAACTTTTTGGGGTCACTTCAGATATGCTCCGGCGGAGGGTATTGTTGTTTTATTCCGCCTGCTGGCCGCCCTCGGCCTTGGGCTTGCGGCGGGGACGGCGGCGACGGCGCTTTTTCTCGCCGCCCTCGGCGCTCCCCTCCCCGGTCTCCGGGGCGGGCTGCTTGGCAGGTTGGGTCTGCTTGGCCGGCTGGGGCGCCTTGGCGGGCTGCGCCGGTTTGGCCGGCTGAGGCCGGCTCTCCGGCGCCTGCTCAGGCTGGGCACCGCTCTTGGACTTCCCCCGGCCTCCCCGGTGACGGCGGCGGCCCGGCTTTTTCTCCTCCTGCGGCTCCGTCTGCTCCTCGCCCAGATACTGCTCCAGGCGGGCGCTGAGATCGTCCGCCGTGCCCAGCTTTTTCCCGGCGCTCTCCTCCTCTACGGGGATAAAGCGCAGCTTTTCCAGCTCGGCGGCCGGCGGCGCCTGGTAATTCTCCGGGCGCTTGCCCTTGCCGCTGCGAACCACCCGGATCTCGCTGACCCGGTAGGTCTGGGGCTGCTCGGTGGAATCCTCCAGACGCACCTTCACCTGCTCCTTCAGCAGGTTCACCGAGGATATGGTGCCCACTCCGTCGGGGCACTCCACAAAGGACTCCTGCTTGGGGCAGCGCTTCACCGCGTCCTCATAGGCCTCCTGCTCATACTTCAGGCAGCACATGAGCCGCCCGCAGGTGCCCGAGATCTTGGTGGGGTTCAGGGACAGGTTCTGGGTCTTGGCCATCTTGATGGACACCGGCTGGAACTCGTCCAGGAACTGGTGGCAGCAGAAAGGCTTTCCGCAGATGCCCAGGCCGCCCAGCATCCGGGCCTCGTCCCGGACGCCGATCTGCCGCAGCTCGATGCGGGCCCGGAAGATGCCCGCCAGGTCCTTCACCAGAGCCCGGAAATCCACCCGGCCCTCGGAGGTGAAGAAAAAGACGATCTTGCTGCCGTCAAAGCTGTACTCCACCTGCACCAGCTTCATGTCCAGCCCGTGGCGCTCCACCAGCTGCTGGCAGATGCGCAGGGCCTCTTTCTCCCGCCGGTGGTTCTCCTCCACCTGCTTCTCATCTTCCCGGGTGGCCAGACGCACCGCCGGACGCAGAGGCTGCACCACCGTGTCGTCCTCCACAAAGCTGTTGGCCCTGGCGCAAACACCGTACTCCAGGCCCTTTCCCGTCTCCACGATGACGCTCTGGCCCGGGGTCACCTTCAGGCCCTTGGGGTCGAAATAATATTGTTTTCCGCCCGCCTTGAAGCGGACGCCGATGATCTCAGTCATGGCATACTCCTCCGTATTGTTGATCGCGGCGGCCATGCGCCTATTCCCGCGCTTCTTCCTTGTCACGCTCGAATTGGGCGCATTACCGGGTCGCCTTCCCTCCGACTCCAGCCAAATCCTCCAGGACCCGCCGGGTCCTTCCCGGATTTGCCTGTCGCTCCGGTCCAGGCTCCGACACAAGGCCCCCCTTCGACTGCCCAAATCAAAGATTTGGAGTCTCAGTCGCCTATGCGCCTATTCTCGCGCTTCTTCTTGAAACAACTCCGCCGCCAGCCAGCCCAGGGTGTGTCCCGGGCCAGGGTTGTACACGCTGTTCTCCCGGCAGGTCTTCAGAGCCCGCAGCAGCCGGGCGCACCGCCGGGGCTGCCGGGCCAGGTCCCGGGCGGCGCACCGCTCGGTGAGGGCCAGCAGCTCGGCCAGTTGACCGCTTTTCAGCTTCTGCTGTTCCAGGGCCACAAGGCCCTCCGCCACCGCCAACTCATCGCCGGTGAGCAGCAGCCGGGCCAGGGCCTCCGCCTTTTCCAGCTGCTCCGGGTCGGGGGCGGCCTCCTCCGGCGGCAGGGCCAGCTGCTCGCAGCGGGAGCGCACCGTGTCCAGCAGCTTTCCCGGCTCCCCGGCCAGCAGCAGGAAGGCGGCGTACTCCGGACCCTCCTCCAGCACCTTCAGCAGGGCGTTCTGGGCGGCGGCGTTCATGCTGTCCGCCGGGTCGATGAGATAGACCTTCCGCCGGGCCTCATTGGGGCGGATATAGGCGTCGGCGCGCAGGGCGCGGGCCTGCTCCACCGTGATCTCCCGTTTCCCCTCGGCGGGGGAGAGGAGGCTCAGGTCCGGGTGGGCGTTGGCCCTGAGCTTCCGGCAATGGCGGCACTGGCCGCAGGGGGGACGCTCCCCCTCGCACAGGTAGGCCGCCGCCAGCCGCCGGGCGAATTCATGTCTGCTCTCCCCGCTGCCCCCGGTGATCAGGTAGGCGTGGGAGAGGGTCTCCGGCAGCTTCATCACAGGCGTTCAAACCGTTCCACATCCACCACGAACACGGTGGCGCCGCCCACATTGACCTCGATGGGGGGCGTGGGCAGATAGCCCACCCCGCCCTCGGCGGCGGTGGCGGTGGGGATCATCTGCCTGCGGCTGTGGGAATACTGGCGGATGATGTCGATGACCGCCTGGACCTGCTCCTCCTCCACGCCGATGAGCAGGGTGGAGTTGCCCGCCAGCAGAAACCCGCCGGCGGAGGCCAGCTTTGTGGAGGTAAAACCGTTTTTGGACAGGTTGTGGGTGACAGCCCCCGCGTCGTCCCGGTTGACAATGGCAATGACCAGCTTCATGAACATCCTCCTCTCACGATATACACGGCAATTCAGCAGACAATATTATAACCTATTCCGGCTCAATAGGCCAGAATTATTTTTCGTCGTTCAGGGCCCGCTCCGCCGCGGCCAGGGTCTCCCGGTCCGAGGGGTAGGTCAGGCGCTCCAGCGCCTGCTCAAAGGGAAGGAACCAGGCCTCGGACACCTCCTCCTTCTGGCACGTCAGCGTGCCGCCGGACACCCGGGCCAGAAAGAACACCACGTCCTTCATGCAGCCGGGGTTGGGAGAATAGCGGATGACCTGCCGGAAGTTTTCCACAAATTCCACACGCAGCCCGGTCTCCTCCCCGATCTCCCGCACAGCGGTCTCATGCTCGGTCTCTGCGCCCTCCACATGGCCTTTGCAGAGGGTGCAATGCCCGCCCACGCTGCGGAGGATGAGATAGGCCCGGCGACCCTCCTCCTGCCGGAAGATCACCGCGCCGCAGCTCTTTTCCTGTCTCATAGAATCTCCCTTTCCGAAAAGAGGCGGTGGGATGCCCCACCGCCTCTTTCTCTGATCACTTTTTGCTGGGGTCGTAGGCCACAACCGTGCGGCGGTTGGGCTCGGTACCGGTGGAGTAGGTGCTGACACCGGGATAATCCTGCAGGGCCGCGTGGATCACATGGCGCTCATAGGCGTTCATGGCCTCCAGCGTGATGTTCCGGCGGTATTTTACCGCCCGGGCGGCGGTCTTCCGGGCCAGCCGCTCCAGGGACTCCTCCCGGCGGGCACGGTAGCCCTCGGCGTCCACATGGATGCGGACACGGTGGCTGCGGCCCCGGTTGACGGCGTAGCTGGTCAGCTGCTGGATGGCGTCCAGGGTCTCGCCCCGGTGGCCGATGAGAGCGCCCATGTTCTCGCCCTGGAGCACCACCTGATAGGCGTCCTCCTCCTTGGTGACCACAGGGGTGGCCTCCACGCCCATGTGGGCGAACAGGCCGGTCTGGAACTTCACAATGGCCTCGGCCACCGGATCGCTGCCGGCGGCAGGGGCGGCGGTGGGAGCCGCGGGCTTGGGCTCAGCTTCGGGCTCAGGCTTGGGTTCAGACTTAGGCTCAGGCCTGGGCTCGGCCTTGGGGGCCGCGGGCCTGCGCTCGGGCTTTTTCTTCGGGGCGGGAGCCGCCTCCTTCACAGGAGGGACAGGCTCCTCGACCACGGGAGCGGGCTCCTCGTCGGGGCCCTCGTAGGACAGCTTCACCTTGGCGGGAACCGAGCCGATTCCCAGAAAGCCGGTCTTACCCCGCTCCAGGATCTCCACGGAGACGTCGTCCCGGTCCAGGCCCAGCTGGGCGAGGCCCTTGCTGACGGCCTCCTCCTCGGTTTTGCCGGTGACCTCAATATATCTTAACACGAAGGGACACTCCTTTACTCTTTGGGTTCCTCGTCCTCGGATTCGGACGCGTAGGCCTCTTCAAAAGTCTCCTCGCTCTCGGCGGCCTCCGCCTCGGGGGCCTCCGTCTCCTCCACAGGCTCCTCGGGGATGGCCACGCCGGCCTCGGCCAGCAGCTGCTTCTCCTCCTCGGTCAGAGGCTCCGTGTCGGGATCGGGCTCAGGCTTTTTGTTCTTGTCGTTGGGATCGTGATAGGGGGTGGTGGCGTAGCGGTTGGGGTCATAGGCCCGGCCGCGGGCATAGGAACGCATACCCTCCCGGCTGGCGGTGGGATCCACACCCTTGCTCTTGGCCTTGGGCTGGTTCTTCTTGGTCTTGCCCTCGGCGATGGCCGCGGCCTTGCGCTCGGCGGCCTGACGGCGGCGCTCCTTCTCCTCCTCCTTGGCCTTGCGGGCCTGCTCCTCCATCTCGATGCGGGCCTTTTCATAGTCCTTGCGCAGGATACGGCCGCACAGCCACTCCTGAGCCATCATCAGCACGGAGTTGGCGATCCAGTAGATACACAGACCGGCGGGCAGGGTAAAGCCGATCCACAGAGACATCAGGGGGGAGATGAGCAGCATGCTCTTGTTGGTGTTGGCGGTCTGATCGTTGGTGCTCATGCGGTTGGTCTTCTGGGACACGATCATGGACAGCAGGGACAGGCCGGCGGAGATGATGGGCAGCAGGAACAGGCCCACAGAGTTCCAGCTCACGCCGGTGGCCCAGAACTTCAGGGCGGGAATCTGGGACAGGTCCAGACCCAGGAAGTTGAAGTTGATGACGAACATGCTGGTGGCGGCCACGCCGGTGGCCTTCGCCGCGTTGACGGCGGTATCCAGATTGCCGCTGTTCATCATGGCCGCCAGGGTCAGCTCGTTATAGCCGCCCACGGTGAACTCGGTGCCCTTGGCCGCGGTCCAGCCCAAAGTCTCGGCCACAGCGGAGGTGGCGCCCTCGGTCAGACGCATCATGTACTTCAGGGGCCGGCGGATGATGGCGTACAGGGGCATCAGGATGAACAGGGGGATCATGGTCCAGCCGCAGCCGCCGGTGGGGCTGATGTTGTTGTCGGCGTAATACTTCTGGACCTCCCGGTTATACCGCTCCTGGTCCTTGCCGCAGCGCGCCTGGATCTCTTTCAGGTGAGCGGACGCCATGTTCATCTTGATCATGCTCTTCTTGCCCTTCAGGGACAGGGGGAACAGAATGATCTTTACCACAATGGTGAACAGGATCAGGGCCACGCCATAGCTGTTGAACAGCTGGCAGAACACCTTCAGCAGCCAACTGAAGGGGGTCATGATAATTTGCCAAAAATCCATGGTTGACCTCCTAAGTTATGGAGTTTTTTTCGGGGGTACGGGATCGTAGACGTAGTTCTTATCCTTGTGAAAGGGCTGGCACCGGAGGATGCGCCACAGCGCCAGCAGGGAGCCCTTCAGCGCCCCGTGGACCTGAATGGCCTCCAGGGCGTAGGCCGAGCAGCTGGGAATGAACCGGCAGCAGGGGGGATGGGTGGGCGAGATGTTCTTCTGGTAAAATCGAATCATCGCCAGCAGCAGCCGTTTCATGCCTTTTCTCCCTTTTTCAGCAGGCCCAGCTTCTCCGCCAGGCGGAGAAAGGACTGCTCTATCTGCCAATAACTGCTGTATGCGGCCCTTACCCGGGCCACGATCACCAGATCCACCCCCTGGACCAGCTGGTCCTCATGGAGGCGGTAGACCTCTCTCATGCGGCGGCGGGTGCGGTTGCGCACCACGGCGTGGCCCAGCTTGGTGGACACGGTCAGGCCCAGCCGGTTTCCCCGGCGGCCGTTGGGCCGGACATACAGGGCCAGCCGCCCGTCCGCTGCGGTCCGTCCCTTCTGGTACAGCCGCCGGAACTGGTGATTTTCCTTCAGTGACACGGTGGTTTTCACAACGGATACTCCTTACATCTTGGCTGGGTCGGGATATGCCGTTTCCCGGAAACGGACACAGGGGCGAGGGAAAAATCCCGCGCCCCGGTCATATTTCAATATCCCGATGTTGCCGCCATCAGTGGCTCAGGCGGACGCGGCCCTTGGCGCGGCGGCGGGCCAGGACCTTGCGGCCGTTGGCGGTAGCCATACGCTTGCGGAAGCCATGAACCTTGGAGCGCTGAAGCTTCTTGGGCTGATAGGTACGAACCATGCGGGAACACCTCCTGTACAAATTGGCGGGACACAGCCCGCCTCCACAACGCCCTTGCCGGGCGCGGTTGGCAATGAATGCGCGGATAACGCGTATCCGAAATTATATCCTACGGCGAACATTCTGTCAACCAAATTTGCCGAAAAAACATGGGAAAATCTTCACATTTTTCTTCTGATACAATATGTTGTGGCGGTCTTTTTTCACCCCCACAAGTTCAAAAGGTCCCGCCTTCCAGATTTTTTCTCTTACAATTGAAAAAAGAAATTGGGGGAGAAATAGGGCGTAAGCCCTTGTGGGGAAGGGCGTTTTGTGGTATAATTATGAGGTTAAAAATTGCGCGTTTTAGGAGGTCGTCCAGGTGAATTCTGCGGCTGACGTATGGGAAAAAGTAAAGAGCCTGATGGAGGGGGAGATGACCGCCGTCTCCATTGAGACCTGGTTCGGCGATGTGGAGGCCGTGGCGCTGGAGGATACCCGGCTGGTGCTGTGCGTGCCCACCGAATTCAAGCGGAACATCATCCGCACCCGGTTTCTGCCTACGGTGGAGAAGGCCCTGATGGACCTGTTCTCCTTTGAGGTGGACGTGGCTCTGCTCCTCCCGGAGGAGCGGGAAAAGTATCAGGCCGACGCGCCGGGGAAAAAGGGGGATTCTCCCTTCCGGGAGTACACCTTTGACCGGTTCGTGGTGGGCTCCACCAATAAATTCGCCTTCACCGCCGCCGAAAAGGTGGCGGACGAGCCGGGCGGCGCCTACAACCCCCTGTTCATCTACGGCCCCTCCGGCCTGGGCAAGACCCACCTGCTCCACGCCATTGCCAACCGGGTGCAGAGCAAGTACCCCACCTACCGGATCATGTATATCAAGAGCGAGGACTTTGTCAACGAGCTGATTGGCAACCTGCGCCGGGGCGCGGATATGCAGGAGTTCCGCAACAAGTACCGCTCGGTGGACCTGTTTCTCATGGACGATGTGCAGTTTCTCGCCGGAAAGGACTCCAGCGAGGAGGAGATGTTCCATACCTTCAACACCCTCTATGAGCAGGGCAAGCAGATCGTGCTGACCTCTGACCGGCCCCCCCAGGAGATGCTCCGGCTGGAGCAGCGGCTGAAGACCCGGTTTGAGCAGGGCCTGCCCGCCGACATCCAGCCCCCCGACTATGAGACCCGCATGGCCATTCTGAAGAACAAATCCCTGGAGCGGGGCATCGTCCTCCCGGACCCGGTGCTGTCCTATGTGGCGGAGAACATCACCGCCAATGTACGGCAGATTGAGGGCGTAGTCAACAAGATCATGGCCTTCCAGGAGCTGATGGGTGCCCAGGTGGACGTGGACAACACCATCCGGGCGGTGCGGGATATTCTCCGGTCCAAGGAGGATTTTCTCCCCTCCGCCGACACCATCATTCAGGAGGTGGCCCGTTTTTACGAGCTGGACGCCAATGTGATCCGGGGCCAGAGCCAGAACAAGGAGGTGGCCACCGCCCGCAACGTGGCCATGTACATCATCCGGGAGATGACCCAGCTCTCCCTTCAGGAGATCGGCCAGCAGTTCGGCGACCGGCACCACTCCACCGTGCTCAACTCCATCAAGCGGGTAGAGAAGATGATGAAGGAGCAGCCCGAGATGACCGAGATCGTGCGGGACATCACCAACGCGGTGAACTCGGCCTACTGAATTTTTTCCACAATTCTGCGGTCTGTGCTGTGGAAGCCTGTGGAAGTGCGGCGGCGTGGTCTGCTCCGTGTTGGACCTGTGGAAATTTTGTGGATGTTCTGAGGATGGCCTTTTCCCCGTGGGACAAGCCTTTCCGCCGACTTCCACAACTTCCGCCGCCCCTACTGTGTACTGCGAATCTTAAAAGCTTTCCTCTCCTGACGGAGAGCGCGAGAGAAAGGAATGACCTATATGAAATTTTCCTGTGAGAAGGCCCTGCTTCAGAACGCTGTCATGACGGCCGGCCGGGTGGTGGCCTCCAAGAGCTCCATCCTGGCCCTGGAGGGCGTACTGGTGGAGGCGGAGGACAGCGGCCTGCGTCTCAGCGGCTATAATCTGGAGACCGGAATTGTCACCCGGGTGGACGCCGACGTGGAGCAGAAGGGCGCCGTGGTTCTGTCCGCCCGCCTGTTCGGTGAGATCATCCGCAAGCTGCCCGACGACATGGTGTCCGTGTCCTCCGAGGGCAATCAGGTCCACATCTCCTGCGGCCCCACCTCCTTTGATATTCTGGGCAGCAGCGCCGAGGAATTTCCCGAGCTGCCCACCGTGGATGAGGGAAATCAGCTGGTCATCACCCAGAGCGCCCTGCGTTCCATGATCTCCCGGGTCATCTTCGCCGTCAGCGACAATGAGAGCCGGCCCATCCACACCGGCGCCCTGTTCGAGGTGGACGGCGAGGAGCTGACCATGGTGGCCGTGGACGGCTACCGGCTGGCTCTGCGCCGGGAGAAGCTGGTAAGAGCCTCCGCGCCGGTGTTCTCCTTTGTGGTGCCCGGCGCCGCCCTGAACGAGGTGGACAAAATCTGCGCCGACAGCGACGAGGAGGTCACTGTCACCGGCGGCGAACGGCATATCACCTTTGAAATCGGCACCACCGTGCTGGTGGCCCGCCGTCTGGAGGGCGAATTTCTCAATTACCGCAATACCATCCCCCACAACAACGCCGTGGTTCTGGAGGTCAACACCGCCGACCTGCAGATTTCCATCGACCGTGCCTCCCTGATCATCAACGACAAGCTGAAAAGCCCCCTGCGCTGCAAGTTCGGGGACGGTGTTCTGTCCATCACCTCCCGCACCGCCATCGGCTCCGCCTTTGACACCTGCCCCGTGGCCGGCGACGGCAAGGGGCTGGAGATCGGCTTCAATAACCGCTTTCTCATGGAGGCGGTGAAGGCCGCTCCCGCCGACCGGGTGCGTCTGGAGCTGAATACCGCCACCTCCCCCTGCCTGCTTCTGCCGGCGGAGGGCAAGGAGGACAACTTCCTGTATATGGTTCTGCCCGTCCGTCTGAAGGCCGGTGAGTGAGATGCAGGAAGAAAAAATCAAAATCTCCACGGAATTCATCAAGCTGGAGGGCCTGCTGAAGTTCGCCGGGGCTGTGGAGACCGGCGGTGAGGCCAAGGTGATCATTCAGGAGGGCGAGGTCACGGTCAACGGCGAGGTCTGCACCATGCGGGGCAGAAAGATCCGGCCCGGCGACCGGGTGGAGCTGGGCGGTCAGATCGCCCTGATCGTGGAATGATCGTCAAGTCCATTACCCTGGATTTTTTTCGCAACTACACCCATCTGGAGGCCCAGTTTCACCCCCGGGTGAACGTGGTGGCGGGGGAGAACGCCCAGGGAAAGACCAACCTGCTGGAGGCGGTGGCCTACCTGTCCTCCGCATCCTCCCACCGGGCGCGGTACGACCGGGAGATGATCCAGTTCGGCGTGGATTCCGCCTTCATCAAGGGTGACGTGTTCAGCCGCCAGCGGGACTACACCCTGGAGGCCGAGCTGAACCGGGGCGCCCGGCGGCTGCTGTTCTCCAACGGCGTGCGGCTGAAAAAGGCGGAGGAGCTGTCCGGGGTGCTGAACACGGTGCTGTTCTGCCCGGAGGACCTGTACCTCATCAAAGAGGGGGCCGCCGCCCGGCGGCGCTTTCTGGACGACTGCATCTGCCAGCTGCGGCCCAGGTACTCCGCGGCGCTGACGGAATATAAAAAGCTCTATGAACACAAGACCCGCATTCTGCGGGACAGCGAGGAGAAGCCCTCCCTGCTGGACGCCCTGGACGACTTTTCCCTGCGTATGGCCCAGTGCGGCGCCATCCTGATCCACTACCGGGCCCACTTTGTCAGGCGCCTGCGGGAGGTGGCTCCCGATATACACCGGGACTGCTCCGGCGGCCGGGAAAAGCTGGAGCTGCGGTATGAGACGGTGTCCACCGTCACCGACCCGGAGGCTCAGCCCAGGGAGCTGCTGCCACAGCTGCTGGCCCATCAGGAGGCCCACCGGGCGGCGGAGATCGCCAGCCGCCAGTGCCTGTCCGGCCCTCACAAGGACGACCTGGCCGTGGAGATCGACGGGAACCTGGCCAAGGCCTATGCCTCCCAGGGACAGACCCGCACCGCGGCCCTGGCCCTGAAGCTGGCCGCCCGGGACATTTTCCAGCAGGACACCGGGGAATGGCCGGTGCTGCTGCTGGACGATGTACTCAGCGAGCTGGACCCACGGCGGCAGGAATTTGTCCTCAACCGCATCATCTCAGGGCAGGTGTTCATCACCTGCTGTGAGGAGGAAAAGCTGGCCCAGCTGAGAGAGGGCCGGGCCTTTCACATCAAAAACGGAGTGCTGGTATAAACATGTATCTTCATCTGGGACAATCGGTGATGGTGCCGGACGACGCCGTCATCGGCATCTTTGATATGGATAACACCAGCTGGTCTTTCCGCACCCGCCTGTTTCTGGAAAAGGCGGAGGAGGAGGGCCTGGTGCTGGAGGTGGGCGAGGACCTGCCCCGGGCCTTCGTGCTGTGCCAAAAACTGGGTCAGCCGTCCCAGGTCTACACCACCCAGCTCAACTCCGCGGCCCTGATCCGCCGGGCGGAAAACGGCGGACTTGATCTGTAATAACCCAGAACGGGAGGTTCCTTATGTCTGAAGAAAAAGAACTGAACTCCACCCAGGTGGAGCATGAGTACAGCGCCTCGGAGATTCAGGTGCTGGAGGGGCTGGAGGCTGTCCGCAAGCGCCCGGGCATGTACATCGGGTCCACCTCGTCCTCCGGCCTGCACCATCTGGTGTATGAGATCGTGGACAACGCCATTGACGAGGCCCTGGCGGGCTACTGCGACAGGATCACCGTGGAGATTCTGGACGGCGACATCATCCGGGTTACCGACAACGGCCGCGGCATTCCTGTGGACATCCAGCAGCAGACCGGTCGGCCCGCCCTGGAAGTGGTGTACACCGTGCTCCACGCCGGCGGCAAGTTCGGCGGCGGAGGCTACAAGGTGTCCGGCGGCCTTCACGGCGTGGGCGCCAGCGTGGTCAACGCCCTGTCCGAGTGGCTGGAGGTGCGGGTCCACAAGAATGGCAATATCTACGAGATGAAGTTCTCCCGGGGCAACATCACCCAGGAAATGAAGATCGTGGGGACCACCGACCACACCGGTACCGAGGTCACCTTCAAGCCCGACCCGGAGATGTTCGAGGACACGGTGTACGACTACGAGACTCTGCACACCCGTATGCGGGAGCAGGCCTTCCTCAACGCCGGCGTGCGCATCGTCATGGCCGACCGCCGCCCCGGCCGGGAGCGGGAGGAGACCATGCACTACGAGGGCGGCATCCGGGAGTTTGTCACCTTCATCAACCAGAACAAGACCCCCCTCCACGAGAACGTCATCTACATGGCCGGCGCCAAGGACGACTCCATGGCGGAGGTGGCCCTGCAGTACAACGACGGCTACAACGAGATCATCGTCTCCTTTGCCAACAACGTCCACACCCCGGAGGGCGGCATGCACGAGGAGGGCTTCAAGCGGG
>JBJEYO010000078.1:0-11695 GCA_051886935.1 Candidatus Enterenecus sp.
CCTCTGTATCCCGCGGGCTTTTTGCCTCTTTACAACGTCCCGGTTTTTTCATATAATGTAGATTACGATTTTATGGCCTGACGGCCAGAAGGATGTATTGAAACTATGCTGCAATTTGATGAATACAAGGTCAAGCTGAACAACCTGCGCCCCGACCTGGAGCTGCTGGGCAAGTCCCTGGACCTGGACGCCGCCGAGCGGGAGCTGGACATGCTCCACGCCGAGTCCGCCGCCGACGGCTTCTGGGACAATGTGGAGAAGGCCCGGAAGGTCCAGCAGCGCATCAGCCAGCTGGAGGACAAGGTAGACTCCCAGCGCAAGCGCCTGTCCACCCTGGAGGACCTGCTGGTGCTGTGCGAGATGGGCAACGAGGAGGAGGACGAGTCCCTGGTGCCCGAGGTGGAGGAGGGCTACGCCGCCCTGCTGCAGAACATGGAGAACGCCCGGCTGGAGACCCTGCTCAGCGGCGAGTACGACGACTCCCCCGCCATCGTCTCCCTCCAGGCCGGCGCCGGCGGCACCGAGGCCCAGGACTGGGCCCAGATGCTCTACCGGATGTACACCCGCTGGGCCGAGCGCCGCGGCTTTACCTACACCATCCTGGACTACCAGGACGGGGACGAGGCGGGCATCAAGTCCGCCGCCATCCGCATCGAGGGTCCCCACGCCTACGGCTATCTGAAAAGCGAGCACGGCGTCCACCGCCTGGTGCGGGTCTCCCCCTTTGACGCCAACGCCCGGCGGCAGACCTCCTTCGCCGCCGTGGAGGTCACCCCCGAGATTGACGACAGCGTGGAGGTGGACATCCGCCCCGAGGACATCGAGATGCAGGTCTACCGCTCCTCCGGCGCCGGCGGCCAGCACATCAACAAGACCTCCTCCGCCGTCCGCCTGATCCACAAGCCCACCGGCATCGTGGTGGCCTCCCAGCAGGAGCGCTCCCAGTTCCAGAACAAGGAGACCTGTATGAAGATGCTGCGCTCCAAGCTGGTCCAGATCAAGGAGCAGGAGCACCTGGACAAGATCTCCGACATCAAGGGCGTCCAGCTGAAGATCGAGTGGGGCAGCCAGATCCGCTCCTATGTGTTCATGCCCTACCAGCTGGTGAAGGACAACCGCACCGCCTACGAGACCTCCAACATCAACGCCGTCATGGACGGCGACCTGGACGGCTTCATCAACGCCTATCTGACCGCCGCCGCCACCGGCACCTGGGCTACCAAATAACATATGCGCAACTGGAAGAGACGGGCCTGCGGGCCCGTCTCTTTTGGCTGATTCCGCCAAAATTTTCACTAAAAATTTTTCCAGCGCTTTACCCAAAAACAGCGAGAATTGCCTTGAAGTCACCGCCGGTTTTGGGTATGATATGGGTGTAAGTTGCGCGGCTTCTGCGCGAAAAGAACAGAAAGGTGATGTATATGAAGAAAAGACTTCTGCCCCTGCTGTTGGCCCTCATCATGGTCTTCAGCCTCACCGCTCCCGTCCTCGCTGCCGAGGACAACGACCTGCTGATCGCCCCCGCCCCCTCCGGGGATGAGATCACGATCCTCTACACCAACGACGTCCACACCTACATCAACAAGAGCCTGACCTACTCCCTGGTGGCCGCCTACCGCGACACCCTGGACAACGTCCTGCTGGTGGACGCCGGCGACCATGTTCAGGGCACCGCTTACGGCGGACTGGACAACGGCGCCACCATCATCGACCTGATGAACGCCGCCAGCTATGACCTGGCCACTCTGGGCAACCACGAGTTCGACTACGGCATGGACGGCTGCATGAACGCCATCGACTGGGCCGAGTTCCCCTATGTGTCCTGCAACTTCTATCACGAGGACAACGGCGTGGCGGGCGACCCCGTGCTGGAGCCCTACAAGGTCTTTGAGGTCAACGGCGTGAAGATCGCCTTCGTGGGCGTCACCACTCCCGAGTCCTTCACCAAGTCCACTCCCGCCTACTTCCAGGACGGCAACGGCAACTACATCTACGGCATCGCCGGCGGTACCGACGGCGCTGAGCTGTACGCCGCCGTGCAGAAGGCCATCGACGCCGCCTCCGCCGAGGCCGACGTGGTCATCGCTCTGGGCCACCTGGGCGTTGATTCCTCCTCCGAGCCCTGGACCTCCACCTCCGTCATCGCCAACACCACCGGCCTTGACGCCTTCATCGACGGCCACTCCCACTCCACCGTTCCCATGGAGGAAGTCGCCGATAAGGACGGCAACACCGTCATCCTGACTCAGACCGGCTGCTATCTGGGCACCCTGGGCCAGATGACCATCGCCGCTGACGGCACCATCACCACCGAGCTGCTCACCGCTGATGACCTGGCCGGCATCGAGCCCGACGCCGACGTGAAGGCCATCGAGGACGCCTGGATCGCCCAGGTGGACGAGCTGCTGGGCGAGAAGATCGCCGACACCGAGATCGAGTTCACCATCCATGACGCCGACGGCAACCGCGCCATCCGCAAGTATGAGACCAACCTGGGCGACTTCAACGCCGACGCCTACTACTGGTATTCCAACGAGGTGGCCGGTCTGGACTGCGACGTGGCCATCATGAACGGCGGCGGCATCCGCGCCACTGCCGCCCCCGGCGACTGGACCTACAACACCTGCAAGACCATCAACACCTTCGGCAACGTGCTGTGCGTGGTGAAGGTCTCCGGCCAGACCATTCTGGACGCCCTGGAGTTCGGCGCCCGCTTCACCGACGCTTCCGAGAACGGCGGCTTCCTCCAGGTGGCCGGCATGACCTTCGAGGTCAACACCAGCGTGGAGAACACCATCCAGACCGACGAGAAGAACGTCTGGCAGGCTGGCCCCTCCAAGTACCGCGTGACCAACGTGAAGGTCTACAACAAGGAGACCGGCGAGTATGAGCCTCTGGATCTGGACCGCATCTACACCATGGCTGGCACCAACTACACCCTGCTGAACTGCGGCGACGGCTTCAACATGTTCGGTGATGCCGAGAAGGTCCTGGACGGCACCAGCGAGGACTATCTGGCCCTGGCCGCCTACGCCCAGTCCTTCGCCGACACCGACGGCGACGGCTATCCCGAGCTGGCCACCGCCAACAGCCCCCTGGCCGCCTATGAGGGCTATCTCATGAACTATGAGAGCTCCACCGGCGCTGGCCGCATCACCCTGGTCACCGCCGTTGAGCCCGAGCCCGAGCCTGAGCCCGAGCCCGAGGAGCCCGAGGTCACCACCTACACCGTGGTCAAGGGCGACTGCCTGTGGACCATCGCCGCCCGTCTGCTGGGCTCCGGCTACAAGTGGAGCTCCATCTACGAGGCCAACAAGGACATCATCAGCGATCCCAACCTGATCTATGTGGGCCAGGTGCTGGAGATCCCCTTCGGCGAGTAATTACATACTTAAACCCCCAAAAGCCCCCGGCCGTCCGGCCGGGGGCTTTTCTGCATAAATTTTGCGGCTTTGGGAATAGTAACCGCAGCAACGGGCGGGCCCGCCTCCGCCCCGCGGCCATCTGAACCGAAGAAAGGAACTCATTACTATGGCAGTCAATATGAAAGGAAAGTCCTTCCTCACCCTGATGGACCTGACCCCCCAGGAGATCCGCTACCTGCTGGACCTGGCCCACGACCTGAAGGCCAAAAAGCGCATGGGCCTCCACGGCCAGGCCCTGAAGGGCAAGAACATCGTCCTGCTGTTTGAAAAGACCTCCACCCGCACCCGCTGCTCCTTCGAGGTAGCGGCCAAGGAGGAGGGCGGCAATGTGACCTACCTGGACCCCGGCTCCTCCCAGATGGGCAAGAAGGAGTCTTTGGAGGACACCGCCAAGGTGCTGGGCCGGTTCTTTGACGGCATCGAGTACCGGGGCTTTGACCAGCAGGCGGTCATCGACCTGGCCAGATACTCCGGCGTGCCCGTGTTCAACGGCCTGACTGACCTGGACCATCCCACCCAGATCCTGGCGGACATGATGACCATGGAGGAGCACATCGCCAAGCCCCTGAACAAGTGCAAGGTGGCCTTCGTGGGGGATGTCCGCAACAACATGTCCTACGCCTGGATGTTCGGCTGCTGCAAGATGGGGGTGGACTTTGTGGGCTACGGCCCCAGAGAGCTGATCCGCGGCGCCGACCAGTCCATTCTCTCCGCCTGTCAGGCCGAGGGTGAAAAAACTGGCGCCTCCATCAAGCTGTCCGACGATGTCGGTGACCTGCGGGGCGCGGACGTGCTCTACTCCGACATCTGGGCCTCCATGGGCGAGGAGGACCTGATCCCGGAGCGGGCCAGACTGCTCTCGCCCTACCGCATCGACGAGGCCATGCTCTCCGCCACCGGCAACCCCGATGTGCTGTTCATGCACTGTCTGCCCTCTTTCCACAACTTTGAGACCAAGCTGGCCAAAGAGTGGATGGACAAGGGGGTGGACATCCGGGAGGTCACCGACGAGGTGTTCCGGAGCAAGCACTCCGTGGTGTTCGACGAGGCGGAGAACCGGATGCACACCATCAAGGCCGTCATGGTGGCCACGGTATGAGCGGCCCGGTGAAGCTGTCTGCCCGCCGGGGCGGACGGTAAGGGGGTCTCTTATGCGCGGCTTCAAAATGCCCACCGCTTACACCATTCTGTTCGGCATCGTGCTGGTCATGATTCTGCTGACCTGGGTGGTGCCCGCCGGCCAGTACGACTACCGGGAGGACGGGGAGCCCATCGCCGGCAGCTACCACCGGGTGGAGGCGGCCCGGCAGCCCCTCACCGCCCTGGTCACCGCTCCCATGGAGGGGCTGTACGAGGCCATCGACATCGCCGTCTTCATCCTGATGGTGGGCGGCTTCCTGGGGGTGGTGGCCAGGACCGGCGCCATTGACGCGGGCATCGCCGCCATCATCCGGGGCCTCCGGGGGCGGGAGAGCCTGCTCATCCCCATCCTCATGTGCGCCTTCGCCCTGGGCGGCACCACCTTCGGCATGGCGGAAGAGACCATCGCCTTCTACCCCCTGGTGCTGCCCATCATGGTGGCGGCGGGGTACGACACCGTCACCGCCGTGGCCGTCATCCTGCTGGGGGCGGGGGTGGGCGTTCTCGGCTCCACGGTGAATCCCTTCGCCACCGGCATCGCCTCCGGCTTCGCCGGGGTGTCCCTGGGCAGCGGTATCCTGCTGCGGGTGGTCATGCTGCTGGTACTGCTGGCCCTGGCCATCTGGTACGTGATGGCCTACGCCGCCCGGGTGCGGCGGGAGCCCGGCCGCTCCCTGGTGTCCGACCGCCGCAGCGAGTACCTGGCCCACTTCGGCGCTCCCGCCCAGGAGCCGGCGCCCCTCACCGGCATCCAGAAGCTGGCCCTGGCCCTTTTTGCCCTGACCTTTCTGGTGATGATCTACGCCGTCATCCCCTTTGAGGACATGGGGCTGCCCCTGCCCGCTTTGGGTTGGTGGTTCCCGGAGCTGTCCGCCCTGTTTCTGGCCGCCTCCATCCTGCTGGGCCTGCTGTGCCGCCTGTCGGAGCGGGACATTGTGGACTCCTTCGTGGCCGGGGCGGCGGACCTGCTGGGAGTGGCCTTCATCATCGGCATATCCCGGGGCATCACGGTGGTCATGAACGCCGGAAAGATCACCGACACCATCCTGAACCTGGGGGAAGGGGCCCTCACTGGGGCCGGCTCCCTGCCCTTCCTGCTGCTGACCTATCTCATCTACCTGCCCCTGTCCTTCCTCATTCCCTCCACCTCCGGCCTGGCCACCCTGTCCATGCCCATCATGGCCCCTCTGGCCGACTTCGCCGGGGTGGGGCGGGAGCTGGTCATCACCGCCTTCCAGTCCGCCTGCGGCCTGGTCAACCTGATCACACCCACCAGCGCGGTGGTCATGGGCGCCCTGGCCATCGGCCATGTACCCTACAACCGCTGGTGGCGGTTCGTGTGGAAGCTGCTGCTCCTCGTCTTCGCCGTGACCCTGCTGCTTCTGGCGGCGGCGGTCATCCTATAAAAGAACGCCGTCAGGCCGGTTGGCCTGACGGCGTTCTTTTACAGCTGCTTGTACATGGCGTCGGCGCCGTCCTTGCCCACGATGTCGGCGGTGGAGAGCACCTCCACCCGGATGAGCTTTTCGCCGAATTTCAGCTCCAGCACATCGCCGGTCTTTACATCGTAGGAGGCCTTGACGGGCCGTCCGTTGGCGGTGACCCTGCCGCTGTCGCAGGCCTCGTTGGCCACCGTTCTCCGCTTGATCAGGCGGGAGACCTTCAGCCATTTGTCCAGTCGCATAACTCCTCCTGAAAGAAAGAGGCAGGGCGGTCCGCCCTGCCTCAGATAAAAGGCCGATTACTTGGAGACGGCGTCCTTCAGGGCCTTGCCGGCCTTGAACACGGGCAGCTTGGAAGCCTCGATCTTGATCTCGGTCCCGTTGCGGGGATTGCGGCCGATGCGGGCGGCGCGGTTCTTCACCTCAAAGGAGCCAAAGCCGACCAACTGGACCTTCTCGCCCTCGGCCAGAGAAGCGGTGATGACCTCGATGGAGGCGCTGACAACGGCCTCGGTATCCTTCTTGGACAGACCGGTTTTCTCGGCAACGGCATTGATGAGCTCAGCCTTGTTCATAGTAAAATTCCTCCTAAAATAGTTCGTTTGCGGCACCTGCCGCGGGTATATCACTTAAAGCGCGCGGGCGCTCAAGTTTCACAGTGTTTGACCGACTCCCAGACGGCGTCCAGCTCGTCGGGGGACATATCCTCCATCCGGCGGCCGGAGCGGAGCGTCTCCTCCTCCACCCGGCGGAACCGGGCGGAAAATTTGTCGCTGGCGGCGTGCAGGGCCATCTCCGGGTCCACCTGGAGAAAGCGGGCGGCGTTCACCGCAGAGAACAGCAGGTCGCCCAGCTCCTCCGTCACATCGCCCTGACCGGCCATGGCGGCCTTCAGCTCCTCCAGCTCCTCGGACAGCTTGTCCACGGCGCCCGACACGTCGGCCCAGTCGAAGCCGGCCTTGGCCGCCTTCTTCTGCACCTTTTCCGCCCGCCACAGGGCGGGCAGGGAGCGGGCCACGGAGTCCACCGCGTCGGCCTGGCTGGCCTGGCCCTTCTCCGCCTTCTTCAGCTCCTCCCAATTGGACAGGATCTCCTCGGTGGAGTGGACGGACACATTGCCGAACACATGGGGGTGGCGGTAGATGAGCTTCCGGCACACCCCGTCGGCCACGGCGTCCAGATCGAACCGGCCGGCGTCCTCCTCGATAGAGGAATGAAAGACGACCTGGAGGAGCACATCGCCCAGTTCTTCCTTCAGATGCTCCGGGGATTCCTCGTCGATGGCCTCCGCCACCTCATAGGCTTCCTCCAAAAAATTACGCCGGATAGACTGGTGCGTCTGCTCCCCATCCCACTGGCACCCGCCGGGTGCGCGGAGGATGGCTACGATGCGCCGCAGATCGTCAATGTCATAGGACTGTTTGTGTAATAAATCTACCATATTTTCACCCACTACGCAAGGTCTTTTTCTGATTTCAAGGGAGTTTTGGAGCCCAAATGACAGCTCAGCGGATTCGCAGCAGCCGGGCGATCCTGTCGCCCTTGGGCATCAGGGCCAGATCGTCCTTGGAAATGGCGCGGGTCAGGAGAATCAGTGCCGCATAGATGACCACGGCCACGCAGATGGTCAGCAGGGTGGCCACGGCGTTTCCGCCGAACGTGGCGGTGTCCAGAAGGAACCTGGAGCACAGGCCGTAGACCGCCCAGGCGGCCACGCCCATGACGATGGCGGCCAGGCCGGGCTTGAGGAACGCGCGGACATAGCTCAGGGAGCGGGGCAGGGCCCGCTTGATGATGAACAGGTCCAGCAGGGCGATCATCCCGAAGCAGACCAGGGTGCTGACCGGGGCGCCGCAGATGTTGACGTCAGGGTTGCCCACCAGGGCAAAGGTGACGATGATCTTCAGCAGGCAGCCCACGATGGAGGTCACCATGGGGATGGTCACCAGCCGGTGGGCCTGCATGATGGAGTTGCACACCAGCATAAAGCACACGCCGATGGAGGCCAGGCCCAGCACGGATAGCATCCAGCCCGCCAGCTCCACGTTGGTGCCGGGATAGAGCAGGCGGATGATGGGGGTACCCAGGGCGAACAGGCCCACTCCGGCGGGGAAGGCGAACAGGGCGGTGGTACGCAGGGCGGTCTCGCTGACCCGGGCGCCCTGCCTGTAGTCCTTCACCGCCCGCGCGGCGGACACCGCGGGAATGACGCTGGCAGTGATGGGGGTCATGAAGGCGGAGGGCAGGTTGTAGAGGGTCAGGGCCTTGTCGTAGACCCCCTTCAGCACCCGGGCCTCCTCCTCGGAGAAGCCCACGGCGTCCTGCAGCCGGCCGAAGATGATGCTGGTGTCCAGCACATTGGTCACGGCGATCACCGAGGAGCCCAGGGTGATGGGGATGGCCAGCTTCAGCAGGGTGGACAGGATCTCCCGGGACTCGTCTGGCACATCGTTGGAGCGGGGGACGGACCGGCTGTGGCGGCGGTAGCAGAGGAACATATAGACCACGCCCAGGGCGCAGCCCACGCTGACGCCCGCAATGGCGCCGGCGGCGGTAATGGACTCGTCCGCGCCCCGCCCCACCAGGATGGAGGCCAGGGTCAGGCCGATGACCAGCTTGCACAGGGCCTCGATGATCTGGGACACGGCGGTGGGGGTCATAAGGGAGTGGCCCTGGAAGTAGCCCCGCATGGCGGACAGGGGGCAGATGAAGAACATGGCCGGGGCCAGGGTCACGATGCAGTACCAGCTGTGGCTGTTGTTCATCAGGTCGGCCAGCTGCTTGGGGAAGATGAGCATGATGACCATGGACAGGATGCCCAGGGAGCAGAAGGCGATCAGAGACAGCCTAAAGGTCTTGTGGACCTGGTTGTGCCGGCCCAGGGCGTTGGCCTCCGACACCATCTTGGACAGGGCCACCGGCAGGCCGCCGGTGGAGACGATGATGAGCAGCGAATAGATATAGTAGGCGGTGTTGAAGTCGGAGAACGCGGCATCGCTGATGATATTGCCCAGGGGGATCTTGAACAGGAAGCCGATGAACTTGACCAGCACGATGCCCACGGCCAGAATGGCCGCGCCGCCGAAGAAGGAGTTCTTTTTGGGAGTGGGATTGGACATAAACTCAACCTTTCGATCAGCCGAAAATCAGCGGGAGGGCGTAGCGGCGCACCTCATCCTTGATGTGCTCCACATCCAGGGTCATAAACTCCCCGTTCCGGTATATGACGCGGCCCCGGGCCATATTCATGACCACATTGGAGCCATGGGCGGAAAAGACCAGGTTCTCCGCCTCGTCGTGGCAGGGCACCAGGTTGGGGGCCTCGAAGTCCACCAGGATCAGGTCGGCGGCGCAGCCGGGGGCGATGCGCCCGGTATTCCGCCCCAGGGCCCTGGCCCCGTTCACGGTGGCCATCTCCAGGGCCTGCCGGGCGGTCATGGCCATGGGGTCCCGGGCCACGCCGTTGTGGAGAATGGCGGCCAGCTTCATGTCGTCAAACATGTCGGTGCTGTTGTGGGAGCTGACGCCGTCGGTGCCCAGGGCCACATTGACCCCGGCCTTCAGCATGGCGGGAATGGGAGCCACGCCGGAGCCCAGCTTCAGGTTGGAGTAGGGGTTGTGGACGGCGGACACCCCCTTCTCCGCCATCATCGCCCAATCCTCCGGGGTGGTGTAGACACAGTGGGCGGCGATACCGCCGTTGTCCCACACGCCGTACTGGTTCAGGGTCTGGATGGGGGTCAGGCCGTGGCGGCCCAGGCAGTCGGCGTGCTCCGAGGCGGTCTCGGAGATGTGGACATGCATCCGCAGGCCGTGGTCCCGGGCGTAGCCGGCCATCCACTGCCACAGGGGGGCGCAGGAGGTGTACTCCCCGTGGATGGAGGCGTCCACCCGGATGCGGCCTCCGTCGGCGTTGTGCCACTCCTCGGTGAGGGCCCGCTGGACGCGGCAGTCATTGCAGGTGTCGGGGGAGAACTCCTCCGCCCTGCCGAAATACACGCCGCCGCAGCTCAGGTTGGCGCTGATGCCCGCGTCCAGCACCTGCCTGGCGATGGTGCCGGTGTGGGCGTACATGTCCGCGATGCAGGTGACGCCGGAGGCGATCATCTCCGCCAGGCCCAGCCCGGTGCCGGCGGCCACCGCCCGCTCATCCAGTTTGGCCTCGGCGGGGAAAATGTAGTCCTGGAGCCAGGTCTGCAGATCGTGGCCGCCGCCGTACCCCCGCATGAGGGTCATGGGGATGTGGGTGTGGGCGTTGACAAAGCCGGGCATCATCACCTTGCCGGCGCAGTCGATGACCTCGTCATAGCTGCCCTGAGGGCGCTCCGTGCCCACATAGGCGATGTCGGTGCCCTCCACAGCCACATAGCCGCCCCGCAGGATGGTGAAGTTCTCGTCCATGAGCAGGGCGGTGACATTGGTAAATAAGGTTGACATAACTTTCTCCTTACAGCTCCTTCAGGCAGCCCAGCACCAGAGTGGAGAATTTATCCCGGGCAGCGGCGGCGGCCTCCAGGACCTCCTCCTCGGAGAGGGGCTGGTCCAGGATACCGGCGGCCATGTTGCTGAGCAGGGTGAAGCCCAGCACCTCCATGCCGCTGTGGGCGGCCACGATGACCTCGGGAGCGGTGGACATGCCCACCGCATCGCCGCCCAGGATGCGGGCGGCCCGCACCTCGGCGGGGGTCTCGTACTGGGGGCCGTAGCAGTAGAAGTAAACGCCTTCCCGCAGCTCCACGCCCTGCTCCGCCGCCACCTTCCGGGCCAGCTCACGCAGGCGCGGGGTGTAGAGGTGGGAGGCGTCGGGGAAGCGCACGCCAAACTCCGGCAGGTTCTCGCCCCGGAGGGGAGACTCGGAGAACAGCTTGATCTGGTCGGTGATGAGCATCAGGTCACCGGCCTTCCAGTCGGTGCGGACGCAGCCGGCGGCGTTGGTGACGATGAGGGTGTCGCATCCCAGCAGGCGCAGCACCCGCACGGCGTAGGACACATCCTGATAGGAGTAGCCCTCGTAGTGGTGCATCCGCCCCTGCATGACGGCCACCTTCTGCCCGGCCAAGGTGCCGAACACCAGGCGGCCCTTGTGTCCGGGAGCGGTGGAGGCCTTGAAATGGGGGATCTCGCCATAGGGGATGGCGATGGCGTCCTCCACCACATCGCCCAGATAGCCCAGGCCGGAACCCAGCACCATGGCCGCCTTGGGGGAGAAGGCGCCGATCTTTTCACGGATATAGGCCGCGCTTTCCTGATACTGCGCGAAGGTGTAGGTCATGGGAAACTCCTCCTTTATTGTTCATTGACATCTTAGTTTACACCATCCTGCCACAAAAATCAAGGAATGGCGGTATCTTCCCGATATGAATTGGAGGATTGGCCGGGGATGTGGGCGGTGTGCTGCTGTTCCGGAAAAAAATGGTGGAGAGATAAGCACAACGCCGCTCGGCATAGCCGAGCGGCGCCGATATTTGAGCTGCATTCAGCCTTTCTCCGCCTTCTTTTTAACAAGGCGGGAAATGATAATGTTCCCGGCCAAGCCCAGCACCAAAATGACTGCCAATTGGGCAAGGGAAAAATATAGGGCATTTATCGTGCCGCGGATGTTCCGATCAAACCAGGTGCTCACCGGAGGCACGAACTGAGGCGGGAGAATGATAACCGCGCCCAAAAGCAATACCCACCCAACCTGGA
>JBJEYO010000079.1:0-2204 GCA_051886935.1 Candidatus Enterenecus sp.
GGGTCTGCGATGACTTTCATGCCATGGGGGTGGACACCCTCTACCTGGCCACCGAGCACACCAGTTTTTATGAGCGGTACGGCTGGGAGTTTTACTGTCTGGCCCAGGATGAGGACAGCGACCACATGACCCGAATGTACCGGCATATCTATCGGGGATAACAGCACAGGGCCCGCCGGGTGATCCCGGCGGGCCCTGTGCTGTTATAAATTCATATTATAGCGAATGCCTGTCTGAGCGGGCAGAAAGGGTAACGGCGCTCCGCTGGGCCACTTTCGTTCGCACGGAGTGTGGGGAGGTTTCGCCTCCGGGCGAGTTTCTTTTTGCTCGTGCAAAAAGAAACCAAAAACACGCTTAGAAACCAATGGTTTCTAAGAATTTCCTTTTTGAACTGGTAGGTTCCTGTCCTGTTTCCGGCGCTCCGAGCCTTGACCCTGCCCCACTTCGCCTTCCGGCCCACAGGGGCCTGGTCAGGCATTCCCATCGGCCTGGCACCTTGCCTTTTAGCGCCTGGTCAGGCGTGTGGTGGGGGTGCTGGTACTGAAACATGGGACAGGGTAAGCGGCTGAGCGAATACGAAGGCAGGGTCAATGCGTATTACCTCACGCCTACAACAAGTTCTTAGCGGCTCTGCCGCTTAGAACTGTGTATGCATGGCAGCCCCTAAGCAGCAAAGCCGCTAAGGGGCTGCGCAGGTCATAGAATAACCAAGCCGATACAGCGTCCCCCGTAACGGGGTCCGGGGACAAAGCCTGTGAGCTGAAAGCTCGCCCGGCTTTGTCCCCCGGCGATTCTTTCCCCACTTTCTGATCGCTCAGAAAGTGGGCCGCCGGAGGCGAAACTTCCCCCATCCCCATTTTCTGACCAAGAGTGCTCTTGCGGCGTGCCGTCCCCTCATTCTGCTTTCTGCATTCCCGCAATTCCAGGGTGCCCTCAAAACTGTTCACTTGCCCTCGGCCAGCCGCTCCATGATCCACACGGGGGCGCCGCCCTCCATCAAGGTGCCCTCCCGGAGGTCGGTGTAGCCCATGGCCTGCCAGAAGGCGTGGCCGCCCTCGTTGTCCTTCAGGCAGCCCAGCCGCACCCGGTCGAAGCCGGCCTTGCCCGCCGCGGCGGGCAGAACGCCCATCACCTGGCGGCCCAGCCCGGTGCGGCGCAGGTCTCCCCGCACCAGGAACAGGCCCACGAACAGGGTGCGCTCCCGGGGATAGCCCTCCACCAGGTCCAGCACCGCCTCCGGCTTGTCCCCGCGCCACAGGGCCACATAGTGCTTCTGGCTGGGCAGGCAGCGGGGCGGCAGGTTCACAAGGTCATGCTCCAGGCTCCCCATGGTAGGCGCGGGCCCCTCCAGGGCGAAGTAGTCCGGGCAACTCTGAAGCAGCGCCAGCACCGCCTCCTTGTCCGCTCCGCTCACCGGGCGGATGTCCCACTCCGGCAGCAGAGCGCTCAGCCCCTCCACGATGGGCACATCGGGCAGCGGCCCCTTGGTGCCCACGCAGCGGTTGATGGGCGTGCCCATGCTGTGGTACTTCTCCTCATAGTCGGTCATGACCCCGCAGACACCGTGCTCATGCAGGTTCCGCGTCACCTCGGACAGCTCGAAGCCCGCCTTGGGAAACTGGAACAGGGACCACTCGAACAGGTCGTGGTTGTCGGTCTTGAAGTGGATCTGGCCGCCCTCCCGCAGCACCTGGCGGTAGCCCCGCAGGAAGTCCTCGTGGGTCAGCCGGCGGCGGGAATGCTTCACCGACGGCCAGGGATCGCAGAAGTTGATATAGATGAGATCCACCTCGTCGGGGGCAAAGTAGTCGCTGAGGGTGGCGGCGTCCCCGTCGATGAAGAACACATTGGTCAGACCCAGGTTTTTGCACCGCTCCATGGCAATGACCATGGCGTCGGGCACCCGCTCCACCGCCACATACAGGTCTTCCGGGTGGGCGGCGGCGGTCTCGGCGGTGAACCGCCCCTTGCCGCAGCCCAGCTCCAGCCGCAGCAGGGCCGCGTCCGGCTTCAGCTCCCGCCAGCGGCCTTTGTAGTCCGCGGGCTCTTTGATCCACAGGGCCGCGCAGGCCTCCATCCGGGGGTCCAGATTTTTCTTTTTTCGCATCCGCATATCAGCTGCACCTCATTTTTAGTGTCTGGACCAGTATACTACAAACCCTTGCCAAGGGCAAGAAAATCGGCTATAATGCATTTGTCTTTCC
>JBJEYO010000080.1:0-2197 GCA_051886935.1 Candidatus Enterenecus sp.
CCGCCGAAGCCGCCACCCCCCGCGCCGCCGGCGTAGTTGGGGTCGATGCCCGCAAATCCGTACTGGTCGTAGCGGCCCTTTTTCTCGGCGTCAGACAGCACCTCATAGGCACCGTTGACTTCCTTCATCTTCTTTTCGGCTTCCTTGTCGCCGGGGTTCAGATCGGGATGGTATTTCTTCGCAAGCTTGCGATAGGCCTTTTTGATTTCATCGTCGCTGGCGCCCTTTTGCAGGCCCAGGACCTCATAAAGATCGCGTTGTTCAGCCATATCTGCTCTCCTAAATTACAAAAACGATGTAAAACGGCACACAGCGGGGCAAAGCTGCCCCGACTGCGCCTGTTTTTTCAAAAGGGTCGGATTATTTCTTGTCCTCGTCGTCCACGACCTTGTAGTCTGCGTCATACACGGTCTCGCCGGAGGGGCCGGTCTGCGCGCCGCCCTGGGCGCCCATGTCGGCGCCGGGAGCGCCCTGGGGGTTGGCCTGGGCATACATCTTCTCGGCCACGGCGTAGAAGGCCTTCTTCAGTTCCTCGGCGTCAGCCTTGATGGCCTCCACGTCAGAGCCCTTCAGAGTCTCTTTCAGCTTATTCAGAGCCGCTTCCACAGGTGCCTTTTCGCTGTCGGAGATCTTGCCGCCCAGCTCGCCCAGAGACTTCTCGGTCTGATAGACCAGGCTCTCGGCCTCGTTGCGGGCGTCCACGGCTTCCTTGTTCTTCTTGTCCTCGGCGGCGAACTGCTCGGCCTCCTTGACGGCCTTGTCAATATCCTCCTTGCTCAGGTTGGAGGAGGAGGTGATGGTGATGTGCTGCTCCTTGCCGGTGCCCAGATCCTTGGCGGAGACATTCACGATGCCGTTGGCGTCGATATCGAAGGTGACCTCGATCTGAGGCACGCCGCGGCGAGCGGGAGCGATGCCGTCCAGGTGGAAGCGCCCCAGGCTCTTGTTGGCGGCGGCCATCTCACGCTCACCCTGCAGCACGTTGACCTCAACGGAGGTCTGGTTATCGGCGGCGGTAGAGAAGATCTGGCTCTTCTTCACGGGGATGGTGGTGTTGCGGTCGATCAGCTTGGTGCACACGCCGCCCATGGTCTCAATGCCCAGGGACAGGGGGGTGACGTCCAGCAGCAGCAGGCCCTTGACGTCGCCGGTCAGCACGCCGGCCTGCAGGGCGGCGCCCATGGCCACGCACTCGTCGGGGTTGATGCCCTTGAAGGGCTCGTTGCCGGTAAAGTTCTTTACAGCCTCCTGCACAGCGGGAATACGGCTGGAACCGCCCACCAGCAGCACCTTGGAGAGGTCAGAGGGCTTCAGGCCGGCATCGGACATAGCCTGGCGCACGGGACCCATGGTGGCATCCACCAGGTGAGCGGTCAGCTCGTTGAACTTGGCACGGGTCAGGGTGACGTCCAGGTGCTTGGGACCGGTGGCGTCAGCGGTGATATAGGGCAGGTTGATGTTGGAGGTGGTGACGCCACTGAGCTCGATCTTGGCCTTCTCGGCGGCCTCCTTCAGGCGCTGCATGGCGACCTTGTCGGTAGACAGGTCCACACCGTTGGTGCGCTTGAACTCGCTGACCAGATACTTCATGACGCATTCGTCGAAGTCGTCGCCGCCCAGGCGGTTGTTGCCGGCGGTGGCCAAAACCTCGATGACGCCGTCGTCGATCTCCAGGATGGAGACATCGAAGGTGCCGCCGCCCAGGTCGTAGACCATGATCTTCTGGCTCTGCTCCTTATCCACACCGTAAGCCAAAGCGGCAGCGGTAGGCTCGTTGATGATACGCTTCACGTCCAGGCCGGCGATCTTGCCGGCGTCCTTGGTGGCCTGACGCTGAGAGTCGGTGAAGTAAGCGGGGACGGTGATGACGGCCTCGGTGACGGGCTGGCCCAGGTAAGCCTCGGCGTCAGCCTTCAGCTTCTGCAGGATCATGGCGCTGATCTCCTGGGGGGTGTAGGCCTTGCCGTCGATGGTGACCTTGTGGTCGGAGCCCATCTCACGCTTGATGGAGGAGATGGTGCGGTCGGGGTTGGTGATGGCCTGGCGCTTTGCCACCTGGCCCACCATACGCTCGCCGGTCTTGGAGAAGGCCACGACGGACGGGGTGGTGCGGTTGCCTTCCGCGTTGGCGATGACGACTGCCTCGCCGCCTTCCATGACGGCCACGCAGGAGTTGGTAGTACCCAAATCAATACCG
>JBJEYO010000081.1:0-2193 GCA_051886935.1 Candidatus Enterenecus sp.
TCCGCCGCGAAGCGTCAACGGCCCGGGAACGCGGGCGTTTCCCAAAAATTGAAGCATCGCCCTGCCGGACGGCAGGGCGATGTCGGTGTTCAGACCCGGAAGACCCAGCGGCGCTGGGCCAGATAGCTGACGGCGAACAGCAGCACGTCCACCACCATCTTGAGCAGGGTGATATTCATGGGCAGCAGCCGCAGCAGGGACACGATGCCGCCGCTGGCCAGCATAATGGCCAGGAAGAGGATCAGGTAGCGCACCGCCTGCACAGCCGTGCTGCCGCCGGCGGAGAAGCTCCACGTCTTGTTGACCGTGAAGTTGTAGATGCCGGAGACGCACCGGGAGATGACGGTGGCCAGCATGACCTGGCCGGCGCTCTCCCGGTGAAAGAACAGGGCCATGAGCAGGGCGAACATGACCAGATCCACCACGCTGGAGGACAGGGAGGCGGCGGCAAAGCGGATGGGCCGGCGGTAGACCAGAAAGGCGTCCCGGAAGGTGCGGAAGTGGGATTTTTTGTTGTTGTCGAAGTAGATGGTGCGGATGGGCACCATCTCCAGGGGGTATTCCCGCTCCGCCGCGGCCATGAGCAGGTTCATCTCATACTCATAGCGGTTCCCCTCCACGGACAGGGCGAAGTCCCACAGGGAGCGGGGCAGGCCCCGCAGGCCGGTCTGGGTGTCCGGGCATCTCACGCCGGTACACAGCCGGAAAAAGAGGGCGGAAAAGCCGTTGCCGAACCGGGAGCGCCGGGGGGTGGCGGGGTCGTTGAGGTCCCGGGCGCCCAGCACCAGGGCGTCCCGCTCCGAGGCCGCCAGGGCCACGGCCCGGATGTCCTCCGGCCGGTGCTGGCCGTCGCCGTCGGCGGTGACAATGCAGGGGGCGTCGGGGAACCGGGCGGCAATGTCCCGGATGCCGGTCTTGAGGGCGGCCCCTTTGCCCCGGTTCTTCTCGTGGCGGAGCACCACCGCCCCCAGCTCCTCCGCCCGGCGGAAGGGCTCCCGGCAGGCCTCGCCGCTGCCGTCGTCCACCAGGACGATGCGCTCAAAGCCCTGCTCCCGGCAGCCGGCGACCACCTGAACCAAATTGTCGTCGGGGTCGAGGGAGGGAATTAATACAACTTCCTGTAATTTATCCACAGTAAACTCCTATTTGTTGTAAATCACGGTGAGGTAGGGCGGGAAGGGCCGGGGTTCTTCCTCCTGATATTCCAGCGTCATAGCCCCGTTTTCGCCCTCAGCCTCCAGCTCCTCAAAGCCGGCCAGCTTGTAGGTGATATACATGATGCGGTTGTGCTCGGTCTCCAGAAAGTCCGCCCGGAGGGGCAGGCCCAGCTCATGGGCGATCCGGGTGGCGGCGGAGAGCAGCGCCCCGCCGATGCCCCGACTCATGACCCGGCAGGACACGATGAGCAGCTTGACGGTAAGCGCGCTGCCCTTTTCCAGCAGCAGCAGGCCCACCTTGCCGCTGTCGCCGTAGTCGTCGGTCAGGCCGGCGATGAGGAAGATATGGTCGGGGGAGCGGCTCAGCGCGAGCAGCTCCTCGTAGGAGTAGGTGTACCCGGTGGAATTGAGCTGGTGGGTGCGGACGGTCAGCTCCTCCACCCGCTGCAGGTCCCCCTCGGTGACGGGGGAGAGGGTCAGCTTCATGTGGAGGGTGGCCAGAAAGGCGTCCTCGCCGCCGGGGAAGGCCTCCTCCGCCTGGGTGCGGCGCAGGTCGGCCTGGTACATCTTCCGGCGGTTTCTGGCGTCCTCGGTGACGAAGCGCACCTGGAACTCGGGCAGGGAGAGCAGCTTGTCCGTGTCGGCGGCATCATAGGCGCTGACCTGGGGGAGGGCGAAGCGCACCTCGTCCCGCTCGAAGGGATTGTCGTCCACAAAGGCCATGGCCTCGAACTTCAGGTTGAGCTTCTGGGCGATGGCTTTGACGGAGTCGGATTTGGCCCCCCAGCTGATCTGGGGGCAGAGAAAGTAGTCCGCCAGGCCCAGCTCCTCCAGCCGCCGCAGGGCGGGAGCGGGGTCGTTTTTGCTGGCGATGGACTGGATGATGCCCCGGGCGTCCAGCCCCCGGATGACCGTATCCACGCCGGGGCGCAGCTCTTGGCCGCCCCCCTCGCTGAGCACGCCCTCCCAAAGGGTGTTGTCCAGATCCCAGACCACGCATTTGATCCTTTTCATGGCACTCACTTCTTCTGCACCC
>JBJEYO010000082.1:0-2187 GCA_051886935.1 Candidatus Enterenecus sp.
ACGGTGTGGCCGGGGCCCTTGGGGGCAGCCATGAACACGTCCACGTCAGCGGGAGGAGTGATCTGCTGATAACGGATATTGAAGCCGTGGGCAAAGGCCAGAGCCTTGCCGGCGGTCAGGTAAGGAGCGATGTCCTGGGCATACATGTCGGCCTGCTTCTCATCGTTGATGAGGATCATGATGATGTCAGCCTGCTTGGTAGCCTCGGGCACGGTGTAGACCTGGAAGCCGTCCTTCTCTGCCACGGGCCAGGACTTGCCGCCCTTGCGCAGGCCGATGATCACGTCGCAGCCGGAGTCACGCAGGTTCAGCGCATGGGCGTGACCCTGGGAGCCGTAACCGATGATGGCAATCTTCTTGCCGTTTAACTGATTCAGGTCACAGTCCTTCTCATAATACATTTTTGCCATAGTTGAATTCTCCTTTTTCCTTGGTGTCTTCGTCAATGGTATATTTTCCACGTTCCAGAGCGATCATACCGGTGCGAACCAGTTCGATGATGCCGAAGCTCTCCAGCAGTTCCTGGACGGCGTCGGTCTTCTTCTCGTCTCCGATGAGGGAGAGAGTCAGGGTCTCCTTGGACACGTCGATGATGGAGCCCCGGAAAATGTTGGCGATTTGGATGATTTGGTTCTTGTCCTCGCTGGTTCTGGCGTGAACCTTGTAGAGCACCAGCTCCCGGCGGATGGAGTGGCTGGGGACCAGCAGCTTCACGGAGTGCACGGGAACCATCTTGGCCAGCTGGTTGCAGATCAGGGCCGTCTGGTTGTCGTTGGTGAGGACCTCGATGGTCATACGGGAGACGGCGGGGTCGTCGGTGGTGCCCACCGCCAGGGATTCGATGTTAAAGCCCTTCCGGGAGAACAGGCGGGAGATCTGGGACAGAACGCCAGACTCGTTGTCCACCAGGACGGATAAGGTGCGCAGCTTCACTTCTTCCATGGTTCTTGTCCTCCTTCCTTAGTTGACCAAAAATTCGGTGATGTGGGTGCCGCCGTTGACCATGGGCCGGACCAGCTCGCCTTCGTAGATGTTGCAGTCGATGACGGTGCCGATGCCCTTCTCCTGGGCTTCCAGGGCGGCCTGGATGGCGGTCTCCAGCTCCTCCACCGCGTTCACGCGGAAGCCCTGCAGGCCGTTGGCCTCAGCCAGCTTCACGAAGTCGGGGCCGCGGTCGGTGGTGGTCTGGAAATACCGCTGGTCATACACCAGCTCCTGCCACTGACGGACCATGCCCAGACGGCGGTTGTTCATGATGAAGGTGATGACGGGGGTCTTGTAGAACTCCTCGGTGGACAGCTCGTTGCAGTTCATGCGGAAGGAGCCGTCGCCGGTGATGTGGATAACGGTCTTGTCGGGGTTGCCCATCTTTGCGCCGATGGCAGCGCCCATGCCGAAGCCCATGGCGCCGAAGCCGCCGGAGGTGAGCAGCTGACCGGGATAGTCAAAGTGGAAGTGCTGGATGGCCCACATCTGGTGCTGGCCCACGTCGGTGGCCACGATGGAGTCCTCGGGGCAGACCTTGGCGATGGTGCCCAGGATCTGCTTGGGGGTGAGGACGTGGCTGCTCTCGTCGTACTGGGTCTCAGTGGGGAAGGAGAAAACGTACTTCTTCCACTCGCTGTGGTCGTACTGGGGAACCTTCCGGTTGAGCAGCTCCAGCACCTGCTTGGCGTTGCCGATGATGTGGTGGTCGGTCGCCACGTTCTTGTTGATCTCTGCCCGGTCGATGTCAATGTGGACAATCTTGGCCTGGCGGGCGAAGGTGGCGGGCTTCAGGGCCACACGGTCGGAGAAGCGGCAGCCCACAGCGATGAGCAGGTCGCAGCCATCGCAGGCCATGTTGGAGGCCTTGGAGCCGTGCATGCCGATCATGCCGGTGGCCAGGGGGTCACGGCCGGCAATGCCGCCGGCGCCCATCAGGGTGATGGCCACGGGAGCGTCGATCCGGCGGGCAAACTCCCGGAACTCCTGGTGAGCGCGGCCGCGGACCACGCCGCCGCCGCAGATCAGCATGGGCTTCTTGGACTGGGCGATCATGTCCACCAGCTTGTTCACGTCGTCCTGGTCGGGCTCAGGCATCTTCAGGGTGGAGGTGCGGGCACGGCGCATCAGAGCGGCCAGACGGCCGGAGGTGGCGTGCTTCTCCCGGGGCAGGTACTCATACTCGGCCTTCTCGGCGGTGAC
>JBJEYO010000083.1:0-2185 GCA_051886935.1 Candidatus Enterenecus sp.
AATGGACAGCACCGCATCCTTCACGCCGGGACCGATGACGCAGGAGGCCAGCGTCAGCACCCCGATCACCGCCACCAGGGTCAGCACCAGGGCCAGAGGGCGGCGCAGGCTGACGCCCCGCTTCGCATTTGGGTACAGGTGCCGCTCAATGGCCCGCATGGGCACATTCAGGATAAAGGCGATGGCGGCTCCCAGCAGGAAGGGCGCCAGAATGCCCAGCACCCAGCCGCAGGCTGCCGCCACTGCCGGCAGGTTCTGCAAGGCGCAGTAGAAGGCTACGCCGCCGCAAATGACCAGCAGCAGGCCCTTCAGATTTTCTTTATTCCATTCCATACGCGGTTCCTTTCCAAAATGGTGGGTATAAACGGTTGTTCCACCGGGCGCCGCTGACTTAACCCTTGCGGCACAGCTCCGCCGCGTGGAGGTAGCCCCGGGCGGATTCCCGGTTGCCCTCGATCTCCGCCTCCGTCAGGAGGCGGACCACCTTAGCGGGGCTGCCCAGCAGCATGGAGCCGGCAGGGGCATCCATCTTGCCGGTGACCAGGGCCCCGGCGCCCACGATACAGTTATCGCCGATCTTGGCGCCGTTCAGCACCACGGCGCCCATGCCAATCAACACGTTGTCCCCCACGGTGCAGCCGTGGACAATGGCGTTATGGCCGATGGTGCAGCCCTTGCCCACCACCGTCTCCTCGTGGAGCACGGCGCCGTCCTGGATGTTGGTGTTCTCGCCTACGGTGATGGCGCCCTCGTCGCCCCGCAGGACGGCGTTGTACCACACGCTGACGCCTTTTCCCAGAGTCACGTCGCCCACCACCCGGGCGCCGTCACAGATGAGGACATTCTCGTCGGTGGTTCTCAGTTTGTATGCCATGGTTTTCTCTCTCCTTCTCAAAGCTCCGGTGCAAAGTTACCGTTTACAAACACAGGGACTTCTTTTCCGTCGTGGGTGGTGCCCACGATGGAGAGGTCCGGCGTGCCCACCATGAAGTCCACGTGGGTGATGGAATCGTTGAGACCCCGGGCCTTCAGCTCGTCCTTGCTCATCTGCTGGCCGCCCTTGAGGCATGGGTACGCCTCGCCGAAGGCGATATGGCAGGCGGCGTTCTCGTCAAACAGGGTGTTATAGAACAAAATCTTCTGGTTGGAGATGGGGCTGTCGTAGGGGACCAGAGCCACCTCACCGAAGTAGCTGGCGCCCTCGTCCACGGAGATGGCGGCCTTCAGAGCCTCCTCTCCCTTCTCGGCATGGGCCTCCACGATCTTGCCGTCCTTCACCACGAAGCGGAACTTGTCGATGATGGTGCCGTCGTTCACCAGGGGCATGGCGGAGTACACCACGCCGTTGATGCCGGTCTTCAAGGGAGAGGTAAACAGCTCCTCCGTGGGGATGTTGGCGATATACTCCTGGCCGGACAAGGTGACATCGTTGCCCGCCTCCCAGATGTGACCCTCGGGCAGTTCCACCGTCAGATCGGTGCCAAGAGAGTTTGTATAATGCAGGGATTTGAAGTTCAGGGCGTTCAGCTTCTCCATCCGCTCATGGAGGGTGGCGAGGTGGTCTTCCCACTTCTCCACCGCTTTGCCGTCGCCGCTGATGCGGACGGCCTTGAAAATGGCGTCCCACAGCTTTTCCATGGCTTTGTCTTCGCTATCCTCCGGGAACACGGTCTTCGCCCAGCTGGGGATGGGAATGGAGGCGATGCACCAGGGGAAGCCGCCGCACATCTGCAGGCGGTCAAAGTCCTTCAACGCCTTGCCGCTGGCCTGCTGGGCGCGGATGATGCGCTTGGAGTCCACGCCCTTGAAATTTTCCGGGTCGGAGGCGGAGATGGCGAGATACGCCGCGCCCTCCAGGGCGTAGTCGTTGAAGAAGTGGCGGCGCCACAGGGCCACCTCGTCAAAAATGGCGTCGTCGGCCTGGAGGTACTTCATCCTGGCCATGGCATCGTCGTGCCAGTTCATGACCACCTCTTTGCAGCCGATGTCATAGGCCTCCTGGGCGCACATCCGGGCGAACCAGGCGCACTCCACCGGAGAGGAAATCACCAGGCGCTGGCCCTTTTGGACATTCAGGCCCACCCGCACCAGCAGCCGGGCGTATTCCCGCAGTTTTTCATTCATGATTGGTCTTCCCTTCCCGTATTTTCTTTATGATGTGTTATTTTAGAGCATTTTACCGTCA
>JBJEYO010000084.1:0-11535 GCA_051886935.1 Candidatus Enterenecus sp.
GCACCATGGAGGAGGCGGACGTCCTCTACGGCGTCACCATGCAGGAGCAGGGCGTGACCAGAATGCTGACCATCAATCTGAATGATGTGGAGAAGGAACTGAATATCAAATAAGAGGGTAAGATTGAAATGGGCTTTTTCGACAAGATCAAAAAAATCGGAATTTTCAGCGGCTTTTCGGAGCTGGACGACGACTTCTACGACGAGCTGGAGGAGTCTCTGGTTATGGCGGACATGGGCGCGGAGCTGACCATGGAGGCCGTGGAGGAGCTGAAGGACCGCTGCAAGGAGCGGAAGATCAAGGACGTGGAGGGTGCCCGGGCCTGCATGCGGGAGATCCTGGCGGAATACCTGACCATCGGAGAGCCCGCCGTGGAAATGAGCCGCAAGCCCGCCGTGGTGCTGTTCATCGGCGTCAACGGCGTGGGCAAGACCACCTCCATCGGCAAGCTGGCCGCCCGCTGGAAGGGGGAGGGCAAAAAGGTCCTCCTGTGCGCCGGGGACACTTTCCGGGCCGCCGCCGCCGACCAGCTGACCATCTGGTCCCAGCGGGCCGGGGTGGACATCATCAAGCAGCACGAGGGGGCCGACCCCGCCGCCGTGGTCTACGACGCCATGAGCGCCGCCAAGGCCCGGAAGGCCGATGTAGTGCTGGTGGACACCGCCGGGCGGCTCCACAACAAGCAGAACCTGATGAACGAGCTGAACAAGATCAGCCGGGTCATCGACCGGGAGTGCCCCGACTCCAGCCGGGAGACCCTGCTGGTGCTGGACGCCACCACCGGGCAGAACGGGCTCATTCAGGCCAAGCAGTTCTCCCAGGCCGCCGGGATCACCGGAATCGTGCTGACCAAGCTGGACGGCACCGCCAAGGGCGGCATCGTGGTGGCCATCGCCCGGGAGCTGGGTGTGCCGGTGAGATTTGTGGGCGTGGGCGAGGGTGTGGACGACCTCCAGCCCTTTGACCCCGCCGGATTTGCGGAGGCGCTGCTGTAATGCTGATACTGCTGGTAGATTTGTTTATTTTCGGCTATGGGCTGTGGTACGCCATCAACCCGATTCCCTCCCTGAAGCGGAAATTCCGGGAGGACGAGGTGCCCAGGGAAGCCATCCGGACGGCCCACATTGTGGGCGGGGTCATCGCCGCGGTGGGCCTGGTGTGCGCCGTCTACACGGTGGCGGACCTGCTCAGGGCGTGAGAGAGGAGAGAGAAAATCATGGCCCGTTTGGACGGACGAAAATTCAACGAGCTGCGTAAGGTTGAGATACAGACCGATTTTGTGAAGTTCCCGGAGGGCAGCGTGCTCATCACCTGCGGGAACACCAAGGTGCTGTGCTGCGCCAGCGTGGAATACACCGCGCCCCGCCATGTGCCGGAGGGCACGGGCTGGGTGACGGCGGAGTACTCCATGCTTCCCCGGGCCAACCGGGAGCGCAGCAAGCGGGACATCTCCAAGCTGAAGCTGTCTCCCCGCTCCGCGGAGATCCAGCGGCTCATCGGCCGCTCCCTGCGCGCGGCGGTGGACCTGACCCGGCTGCCGGATATGACCATCACCGTGGACTGCGATGTGCTACAGGGGGACGGCGGCACCCGCACCGCCTCCGTCACCGGCGGGTTCGTGGCCCTGGCTCTGGCCTGCAATAAGCTGGTGGAGGAGGGCGTGCTGCTGCGGAATCCCATCCGGCACCAGGTGGCCGCCGTGTCCGCGGGTATCGTGGATGAGGGGCCCATGCTGGACCTGTGCTATGAGGAGGACTCCTCCGCCCAGGTGGACTTGAACTGCGTTATGAATGACGAGGGCTGCCTCATCGAGATTCAGGGCACCGGCGAGGGCCGGGCCTTCACCGTGGCCGAGCAGCAGGAGCTGGTGGCCCTGTGCCAGAAGGGAATCCGTGAGCTGATGGCCATACAGAAGGCCGCGTTGGAGGGCAGAGCATGAAACTGGTATTGGCAAGCAAAAATCAGAAGAAACTAACCGAGATGGGCGAGATTCTCTCCCACCTGGGCGTGGAGGTCTGCCTTCAGGCCGAGGTGGGCGTGGATGTGGAGGTGGAGGAGACCGGGACCACCTTTGAGGAGAACTCCCTGCTGAAGGCGAAGGCGGTGATGGAGGCCAGCGGCCTGCCCGCCATCGCCGACGACTCCGGCCTGTGTGTGGACGCCCTGGGGGGCGCTCCCGGGGTATATTCCGCCCGGTACGGCGGCCCCGGTCTGGACGATGTGGGCCGGTACCGCCTGCTGCTGGAGAATATGAGGGGCCAGCCCCGGGCGGCCAAATTCGTGTCCGTCATCACCTGCTGCTTCCCCAACGGCGATGTGCTCACCGCCCGGGGAGAGTGCCCCGGGACCATCGCCTTCGCCCCCATGGGGGAGGGCGGCTTCGGCTACGACCCGGTGTTCTTCGTGCCGGGCCTGAAAAAGACTTTCGCCCAGCTCACCCCTGAGGAGAAGAACGCCATCTCCCACCGGGGCAAGGCCCTGGAGGCCTTCAAGGTCAAGCTGGAGAAATATTTGAAAAACAAAGAGGAACATGATTTATGGGATTGACAAGTAAACAGCGGGCCCAGCTTCGGGGCCTGGCCAATGATATCGACACCATCATCCATGTGGGCAAGGACGGCGTGGGCGGCAACCTGATCAAGCAGGCCGACGACGCTCTGGAGGCCCGGGAGCTCATCAAGGGCCGGGTGCTGGAGAACAGCCCCCTCTCCGCCCGGGAGGGTGCCGAGGCGGTGGCCAAGGCCACCCGCAGCGAGGTGGTGCAGGTCATTGGTACCAAGTTCGTTTTATACCGCGAGACCCACAGCAAGGAAAAGGACAAGAGAATCAAGCTGGTCAAATAAGCGCAGCTTCAGATATTCTGTTTTGAGAGGATGATGCTCTCATGAAGATCGGAATCTATGGAGGAAGCTTCAATCCGCCCCACCTGGGCCACATGGCGGCGGCCAGGGCGGCCATGGCCGCTCTGGGGCTGGACCGGCTGCTCATCGTGCCGGCCTGCGACCCGCCCCACAAGGCCCTGCCCGCCGGCTCGGCCACGCCGGAGCAGCGGCTGGAGATGACCGCCATCATGGCGGACCTGCTGCCCGGGGCGGAGTGCTGGGATGTGGAGATCGCCCGTGAGGGGATCAGCTACACCGTGGACACTCTGGAGGAGGCGAAACGACTCTGGCCGGAGGCGGAGCTGTGGCTGCTCATGGGGACGGACATGTTTCTCACGCTCCAGGAGTGGCGGAACCCGGAGCGCATTCTGGAGCTGGCCGGGGTCTGCGCCTTCGGCCGGGAACAGGGGGATGAGGAGCGCCTGTTTGCCCCCCAGCGGGAGTATCTGAGCCGGAGCTTCGGCGGGAAGATTGCCACCCTGTCCATTCCCGACCTGGTGGAGGTGTCCTCCACCCTGATCCGGGAGCGGCTGGCCCGGGGCGACTGGACCTGTCTGGCCCCGTCGGTGTACGGCTATATCCTGCGGAAAGGGCTGTACGGAACTTCTGCCGATCTGACCCGTCTAACGGTAGAGGAGCTGCGCTGCGTCTCCTACTCCATGGTGAAGGCAAAGCGCCTGGCCCACATCCGGGGCACGGAGGAGACGGCGGTGGAGCTGGCCCGGCGGTGGGGCGCGGACCCGGAGAAGCTGCGCCGGGCGGCCATCCTCCACGACTGCACCAAATACCTCCCTTTGGAGGAGCATCTGGCCATCTGCGACCGCTACGGGATCGCCCTGGACGAGATGGAGCGGGGGGCGGAGAAGCTGCTCCACGCCAAGAGCGGGGCGGCCCTGGCCAAGTATGTGTTCGGCCAGGACGACGAGATCTTCACCGCCATCCTGTACCACACCACCGCCCGGGGCAATATGACCCTGGCGGAAAAAATCCTCTACCTGGCCGACTACATGGAGCCCAACCGGGATTTCCCGGAGGTGGAGGAGCTGCGTCGCCTGGCCTGGGAGGACCTGGACCGGGCGGTGCTCATGGGGATCCGGCTGTCCATCCGGGAGATGCTGGAGCGCAACCGGGTCGTACATCATAACACATTGGAGGCGGAGGCCTCCCTTCTGAAAGGAATATCCCAATGAGTTCAAAAAAAGAGACCGCGGAGCAGCAGGCTCCAAAGAGGCACCGGGGGCGCAGGGCGCTCCTGGCCATCCTCATCGTACTGGCGGTGCTGGCCGCTGTGGTGGTGTTCGCCTACCGCAGCCTGGTGGTCAGGCCGGAGCTGCCCGCGGACAACAAGCCCTCCTCGCCGGGGACCTCAGAATCCCAGCAGGGAGGGGCGCAGTACCAGGAAAAGGTGGAGGGCGAGCGCAAGAGCAAGGACTTCTACACCATCCTGGTGGTGGGCACCGACATCGCCTCCAACAGCACCGACACCATGATGCTGGTGTCCTATGATGTGACCAACCAGCGGGCCACCGTCATGTCCATCCCCCGGGACACCCTGGTCAACACCTTCGGCACCGGTCGCTACACCCGCATCAACAGCGTGTATGCCGCCTACGGCAGGGGAGAGGACGGTATGACCGCCCTGACCAACGAGGTGGCGGAGCTGGTGGGCTTCATGCCGGACTACAGGGTGTTCATCAACTGGGAACTGGTGGGCCAGATGGTGGACGCCATCGGCGGTGTGGAGTACGACGTGCCCTTCCACATGGAGTACGACGACCCGGCCCAGAATCTCCACATCTATGTGGAGAAGGGCCTCCAGGTGCTGGACGGAGAGCACGCCATGCAGCTGGTGCGCTGGCGCAAGAACAACCCGGGCGTGGCCAGCGGCGGCGGCGACGGCAGCGACCTGACCCGCCTGCAGGTGCAGCAGGGCTTCCTGAAGGCCACTCTGAAGCAGACCCTGCAGATCAAAAATGTGACGAAAATCAGCGAATTGGCCACCCTGTTCAGTGAACATGTGGAGAGCGACCTGAGCCTGGAAAACCTGCTCTGGTTCGCCACCCAGGCCATCTTCGGGGGGCTGGACGTGGACGACGTGGAGTTTGTCACCATGCCCATCCGCTCGGCCAACCCCTATGTGTACCCCGACCAGGAGGCACTGCTGGAGCTGATCAACACCAAGCTGAACCCCTATACCACCGATGTGACGCTCAACGAGCTGGATCTGATCTATTTTGACGCCTATGGGAACCTGTGTTCCACCGGCGGCTGAATCGTACCGAATGAAAGGAGAAATGACATTTGCTGACTTCTAAGGAAATGATCGAGGTGGCCGTGAAGGCCCTGGACAGCAGGAAAGGAAAGGACATCAGGGTGCTCCGCACGGAGGAGCAGACCACCCTGGCGGACTATTTTGTGATCTGCAACGGTACCTCCGGAACCCAGGTGCGCGCCCTGGCCGACGCGGTGGAGGAGGCCATGAGTAAGGCCGGCGAGGAGCCCCACCACACCGAGGGCCACCGGGGCGGCGAGTGGACCCTGCTGGACTACTCCGCGATGGTGGTCCATGTGTTCACCGAGGAGGCCCGGGAGTTCTATGCCCTGGAGCGCCTCTGGTCCGACGCCGAGCCGGTGGACGTCAGCGGCTGGCTCACCCGGGACTGAGTAAAAAAACGGTAAGGAAGGTCATCATTGTGGAAGAACAAGTGACAAAAAAGGTAATGCTCTCCGGCATCAAGCCCAGCGGCGACCTGACCCTGGGCTCCTATCTGGGTGCCATCAAGAACTGGGCGGCCCGGGCCGAGGAGTTTGACTGCTACTATTTCATGGCGGATATGCACTCCATCACCGTGCGGCAGGACCCCGCCGACCTGCGCCGCCGCACCCTGGAGCAGCTGGCCCAGTATATCGCCTGCGGCCTGGACCCGGAGAAGAACACCCTGTTCATCCAGTCCCATGTGCACCAGCACGCGGAGCTGGGCTGGGTGCTGAACTGCTACGCCATGTTCGGCGAGCTGTCCCGCATGACCCAGTTCAAGGACAAATCCGCCAAAAACGCCGACAATATCAACGGCGGCCTGTTCACCTATCCGGCCCTGATGGCGGCGGACATCCTGCTGTATCAGCCGGACTATGTGCCCGTGGGGGAGGACCAGAAGCAGCATGTGGAGCTGGCCCGCAACATCGTCCAGCGGTTCAACGGCATCTACGGCCCGGTGTTCAAAATGCCGGAGCCCTACATTCCCAAGGTGGGCGCCCGGATCATGTCCCTGACCAACCCCACGGCCAAGATGTCCAAGTCGGAGAACGAGGACACCGGCCGGGTGTGTCTCATGGACGCTCCGGAGGTCATCATGAAGCAGTTCAAGCGGGCCATCACCGACAGCGACACCGAGCACTGCGTCCGCTACGACCCGGAGCATAAGCCCGGCGTGGCCAACCTGATGAGCATTTACGCCGCCGTCACCGGAAAGACCTTCCCGGAGATCGAGGCGGAGTTCGACGGCATGGGCTACGGCAAGTTCAAGCCCGCCGTGGGCGAGGCGGTGGTGGAGACCCTGCGTCCCATCCGGGAGGAGGCCCAGCGCATCCTCAAGGACAAGGCGTATCTGGAGAGCGTGTACCGCTCCGGCGCGGAAAAGGCCTCCTATGTGGCGGAGAAGACCCTCCGCAAAGTGTATAAAAAGGTGGGCTTCGTGGCCCGTTAAGCGTAGACAAAGGAGCTGTTTTCAGTGCCAAATGTGACTTCGGCGCCCAATCTGCAAAGCGTCGGCTATGTGCTTCTGACCATGCTGATCGCCGGCGTGGTGTCCCTGCTGCTGACTCCGCTTGTGAAGTCTCTCTGCTTCAAGATCGGCGCGGTGGATGTGCCCAAGGACAGCCGGCGGATGCACGACCATCCCATTCCCCGGGCGGGCGGCCTGGCCATCTTCATGGGTTTCATGTTTGCTGTGCTGCTGATGGTGCCTCTGGACGGCCCGAAAAAAGGGATGCTGTTCGGAGCGGTCATCATCGTGATTCTGGGCGTTTTTGACGATATTTACGCGCTGCGGGCCTCACTGAAATTTGTGGTGCAGATCGCGGCCGCCCTGGTGGCGGTGCTGGCCGGCAACCGCATCGAGGTGCTGTCCAACCCCAACATCTTCAGCAGCGACCCCATCTGGGAGCTGGGCTGGCTGTCCATCCCGGTGACGGTGATCTGGATCGTGGCCATCACCAACGCGGTGAACCTGATCGACGGCCTGGACGGTCTGGCCTGCGGCGTGTCCACCATCAGCGCGGTGACCATGCTGGTCATCGCCCTGATGGTCAGCGAGCTGGATGTGGCGGTGGTCATGGGAGCCCTGGCGGGGGCCTGCATCGGCTTCCTGCCCTATAACTTCAACCCCGCCAAGATCTTCATGGGAGATACCGGCGCCACTTTCCTGGGCTATATCATGGCCGTCATGTCGGTGCAGGGCATGTTCAAGATGTATAACATCATCTCCTTCGTAGTGCCCTTCCTGATGCTGGGCCTGCCCATTTTCGACGTGTGCTTCGCCGTGATCCGCCGGGTCTCCAAGGGCCAGAACCCCATGAGCCCGGACCGCAGCCACGTCCATCACAAGCTGATCGACATGGGCCTGTCCCAGAAGCAGGCGGTGGGCACGCTCTATGTGATCTCGGCCATCCTGGGCCTGTCCGCAGTGGTGCTCACCACCAGCGGTGCCCTGAAAGCCATGGTGGTGCTGGTTGCTCTGGCCCTGGCGGCGGTGGTGGCCTGGCACATCTTCATCGGAAAGCCGGGAAGCAAAAACCGCCCGGAGATCAAAGAGGACGAGGAGGACGAGGACCATGGACCGTCAGAGCGGTGAGGGCCGGACTGAGCCCATCAAGGTGATGACCATCTTCGGCACCCGGCCGGAGGCCATCAAAATGGCGCCGCTGGTGAAGGCCCTGGAGGCCCGGCCGGAGGTGGAGAGCTACTGCTGCGTCACCGCCCAGCACCGCCAGATGCTGGACGGCGTGCTGGATATTTTCAGGCTGAAGCCCCAGTTCGATCTGGACATCATGGAGCCGGGCCAGACCCTGTCCACCATCACCTGCAAGTGCCTGCTGGGACTGGAGCAGGTGTTTGGCCAGGTCCGGCCGGACCTGGTGCTGGTCCACGGGGACACCTCCACCACCTTTGCCGGGGCTCTGGCGGCTTTCTACCAGAAGATCGCCGTGGGCCATGTGGAGGCGGGCCTGCGGACCTATGACAAGTATTCTCCTTTTCCGGAGGAGATGAACCGCTCCATGGTGGGGCGGCTGGCCGACCTCCACTTCTGCCCCACGGAGAGCAACCGCCGGAACCTGGAGACGGAGGGAATCCGGGAGGGCGTGTTCGTAACGGGGAACACCGTCATAGATGCCCTGAATACAACGGTTGTAAAGGATTATCGCTTTACAACAGAAATTCTAAATCAGCTGGATTACGAGCACAAAAAGATCATCGTGGTCACCTGCCACCGGCGGGAGAATTACGGGCAGCCCATGGAGGACATCATGGCCGCTCTGAATAACATCGCCCGGACCCACGACGATGTGGAGCTGGTCTATCCCGTCCATCTGTCCCCGGTGGTCCAGGAGTGCGCCCACCGGCATCTGGACGGAACGGCCAACATCCATCTCATTGAGCCGCTGATGGCCGATGAGATGCACAACCTGATGGCCCGGAGCTACATGGTGATGACCGACTCCGGCGGACTGCAGGAGGAGGCGCCCAGCCTGGGCAAGCCGGTGCTTGTCCTCCGCCATGAGACGGAGCGTCCCGAGGCCGTGGCCGCCGGGACGGTGAAGCTGGCGGGGGTGTCCTATGAGGAGATCGTCCGCCTGGCCGACCAGCTGCTGCGTGACCGGGCCGCCTACGACGCCATGGCCCACGCCGTGAACCCCTATGGGGACGGCCAGGCCTGCCGCCGGATCGTGGAGGCCATTTTGTATCATTTCGGGCGGAGCGACCGCCCGCCCGAGCCGTTCCGGGGCTGAGCGGACAGAGACCGGCAGGGAGGTGAATCAGATGGAAGACCGGAAGCGCACGATCTTGGCAGTGTTGGTGGCCCTCATCGTGGTGGTGGCCCTGCTTTACAGCTTCGGCCTGAATCTGTTTTACCGCGCCCCGCAGCTGGACCTGGCGGACCCCGGCGCGGTGGAGAGCCGGGAGCCGGGAGGCGCCGATCTGGCCGCGGAGGCCGGAATCGTGGTGGAGGTGACTCCCGCCACGGTGCAGAGCGTGGTGGCCTCCCTGTCCCGCTACGAGAGCTACAGCCGCACGGTGACTGTGACCTACGGCTGGGGCGGGGGTGAGACCGCCGCGGCCACGGTCCGGGTGTGGGCCGACGGCGGCTGGGTGCGCACTGACACCACCCTGTCCTCCGGCCTGGTGGAGTGCTCCATTCTGGGGGACGGACGCCTGTGGCTCTGGTACGAGGACGGGGAGGAGAATTCCCGCCCCCAGGTCTATGAGGGCCCGGCGGCGGAGCTGTCGGCGGACCTGATGCAGCACCTGCCCACCTACGAGGATGTACTGGACCTGGACCCTGCCGAGATCACCGGCGCCGGCTATGAGGAGCGGGAGGGACACCCCTGCATCTACATACAGGCGGAGCGGCGGGAGCTGGGCTATACCTGCCGCTACTGGGTGTCCGTGACCAACGGCCTGCTGATGGCGGCGGAGACCGTGGAGGACGGCGCGCTGATCTACACCATGCGCTCCAACCAGATCATCAGTCCGCTAACTGACAAGGCAGAGAACTTTACACTACCTGACGGCACAGTGCTGTACGGGGCCGGCTAATCATTAAAACCCAGCAGCAGCATCAGACCGAGGGTGATGACCACTTCCAGGTTGTCACCCTCTAAAAGCAGCAGGAGGATGATGAGCACCAGCAGGATGTCGCCGGTGTCGAAGTCCTCCAGGGAGAACTGCTTCATGACGCCCCCCAGCACCTTGGACAGCCCGCCGGTCACATCCCCCAGCAGGTCGCCGGAGGGGTGGTGGGCGCCCTGGGGCGGGCGGCCGCCGGAGGATCCGGACGGCCCGGAGGGCCTGGGCGGGGCTTTGCGCTCCTGCTCCAGCGGGGCGAAGGCCCCGTCCATATATTGACTATACATGGCCATCCTCCTTTGCCCGGAACATGTCCAGGGCCATGCGGATCATGCGGGAGAGCTTGGCGATCTGAACGGCCTTGTCGATCTTGGCATACCGCTTCTCCTTCACAAAGGGGCGCAGGGCGTTGAGCAGGGCCACCCGCTGGTCGTCGTTGCTGTTGTACTGGCCCAGCAGGGAGGCGATGCCGGAGAGCAGTTTGGGGTCCAGCTGTCCCAACCCGTCCCCCTGTCTGGGCGGCGGGGGCGGAGGAGGGGCCGGCTGTTCCGGTGCGGCGGCCGTCTGCCCGGCGGAGGGCGGCGGCTGGGGCTGAGGGGACGCGCCGCCACCCAGGGACTGGGCCAGGGACATGATCTGGCTCATGGCCTGGGGATTGTTCAGGATGCTTTCCAGTTTTTCCTCAAAGTCTCCCATAGCCGCCCCTCCCTGTGCCGCGGTTCAATTCAGTTTTTCCTTCATCTGCCGGATTAGCCGGGCACCCTCCGGGTCCTGCATCAGCTGTCTGATGGCGGAGAGCAGCTGGGTGGAGTCGCCCTTGGCGGCGCTGTCCGCGGCCTGCTCCAGGTTCCCGCCGGCGTTTTTGCTGAGCATGGAGAACAGCTGCTGGGTCTCCGGCGCATTCTTCAGGTGCTCCAGCTTGCCGTCGCCCATGAGCTTTTCGGCCTGGGGGGAGCGCAGAAGATCATCCAGGTTGGGCACTGTGATTACCTCCGTTCTGTTGGGACTTTCTCAGCACAGTATATGCCACAAAAAGGAGCGGTGACACCGTGAAGATCATTGTTTTTTCAGATTCCCACGGCCGGCTGGAACTGATGACGGCCGCCATGGAGCGGGAGCGCCCGGACCACATCTTCTTCCTGGGCGACTATGAGCGGGACGGCCGGCGGCTGGCGGACCGCTATCCCGGCGTGCCCGCCAGCATCGTCCGGGGCAACTGCGACAGCGGCGGCGGCCCCGCCGAGCTGACGGTGGAGCTGGATGGCTTCCGCTTCCTGCTGACCCACGGCCATCTCCACCGGGCCAAGCTGGGTACTGCCTTGCTGAGGGACGCCGGCCGGGAGGCGGGGGCGGATATGGTCTGCTTTGGCCACACCCACCAGGCCCTCAATGAGCGCTCCGGCGTGTGGCTCTTCAACCCGGGCACTATCGGCGGGCCCTACGGCCAGTGCACCAGCTACGGGGTGATTCAGACGGATCAGGGAATACTCACAGCCAGAATAAAAGACGCCGGCACGGAATGAACCGTGCCGGCGCCTCTGCGCTCAGGCGTGGCTGTGATGACTGTCCGCCTGTTCCGGACGGAACAGCAGCGAGATGCACCACAGCGCGGCCAGACCCACGATGACGTAGATGGTCCGGGCGATCCAGGTGCCGGAGCCGCCGCAGATGAACGCCACCAGGTCAAAGTTGAACAGTCCGATGGAGCCCCAGTTCAGGCCGCCGATGACGGCCAGAATCAGGGCGAGCCGATCCATAAACATGGGATTGACCTCCTTTTCCCCGCTGGTAGTTTGCGCGGGCGGG
>JBJEYO010000085.1:0-2170 GCA_051886935.1 Candidatus Enterenecus sp.
GGCAGAGGGCAGCATACCGATGGAGCCGGTGATCTGGCTGGCCTCGTCGGAGAGGATGTCCCCGAAGATGTTGCTGGTAACGATCACGTCAAACTGCCGGGGGTTGCGCACCAGCTGCATGGCGGCGTTGTCCACATAGAGGTTGTCCAGAGTGACCTCCGGGTAGTCCTTGCCTACCTCGGCCACCACACGCCGCCACAGGCGGGAGGACTCCAGCACATTGGCCTTGTCCACGCTGGTGACGTGCTTGTTCCGCTTCATGGCCATGTCGAAGGCCACCTTGGCGATGCGGCGGACCTCCTCCTCAGCGTACATCTCCACGTCGTAGGCGGCAGGACCCAGGTCGGTGTCCTTGGTGCCCCGCTCGCCGAAGTAGATGCCGCCGGTAAGCTCCCGGACCACCACGATGTCCAGGCCGCCGGAGAGGATCTCGGGCTTTAAGGGGGAGGCCCCTGCCAGCTCCTCAAAGATCATGGCAGGGCGCAGGTTGGCAAACAGGCCCAGCTCCTTGCGCAGGCCCAGCAGAGCCCGCTCGGGGCGCTCGCCCCCGGGGAGATTGTCCCACTTGGGGCCGCCCACAGCACCCAGCAGCACAGCGTCGGCAGCCTTGCAGATGTCGATGGTCTCCTGGGGCAGGCAGCCGCCGGTGGCGTCGATGGCGGCACCGCCGGCCAGAACAGTCTGGCAGTGGAAGGTGTGGCCGAACCTCTCCCCCACCTTCTCCAGAACCAGGACGGCCTGCTCCACAATGTCGGGGCCGATGCCGTCGCCGGGAATCACAGCAATTTTAAACTCCATGACCCTCAGCCCTCCTGTCTGCTCTTGATGGAAGCCATGAGGCCGCCGGCCTGGATGATTTCCTTGATGAAGTCAGGGAAGGGGTTGGCCTGGTAGGTCTCACCCTTGGTGACGTTGGTGATGACGCCGGTGTCAAAGTCGATGGCCACCTCGTCCCCGGCCTCGATCTTCTCGCTGGCCTCAGGGCACTCCAGGATGGCAAGGCCGATGTTGATGGCGTTGCGGTAGAAGATCCGGGCGAAGGTCTTGGCGATGACGCAGGAGATGCCGGACTCCTTGATGACCATGGGGGCGTGCTCACGGGAGGAGCCGCAGCCGAAGTTAAAGCCGCCCACCATCACGTCGCCGCCCTTCACCACCTTGACGAAGTTGGTGTCGATGTCCTCCATGCAGTGGGTGGCAAGCTCCTTCTTGTCGGCAATGTTCAGGTAGCGGGCAGGGATGATGACGTCGGTGTCCACGTTGTCCCCATACTTATGTACGAAACCTTTTGCATTCATAGTTCTTATACCTCCCGAGGATCGGCAATCTTGCCGGCGATAGCAGAAGCGGCGGCGACGGCGGGACTTGCGAGATAGATCTCAGAAGTGATGCCGCCCATACGGCCCACGAAGTTGCGGTTGGTGGTGGCCACGCACTTCTCGCCGTTGGCCATAACGCCCATGTGGCCGCCCAGGCAGGGGCCGCAGGTGGGGGTGGAAACGGCGCAGCCGGCCTGGATGAAGGTGGTCAGGTACCCCTTGTCGATGCAGTCCTGGAATACCTGCTGGGTGGCGGGGATCACGATACAGCGGACGTGGTCGGCCACCTTCTTGCCCTTGAGGATCTCAGCGGCCACGGCCATGTCCTCCAGGCGGCCGTTGGTGCAGGAGCCGATGATGACCTGGTCGATCTTAATGTCCTCCACCTGGGAGATGGGGCGGGCATTTTCGGGCAGGTGGGGATAGGAAACGGTGGGCTCGATTTCGCTCAGGTTAATCTCCACGGTGCGGGAATACTCTGCGTCGGGATCGGCCTCGTAGATGGTATAGGGGCGGTTCACCCGGTCCTTCATGAAGGCGATGGTCACGTCGTCCACGGGGAAGATGCCGTTCTTGGCGCCGGCCTCGATGGCCATGTTGGAGATGCACAGACGGTCGTCCATGGACAGGGAGGCTACGCCCTCGCCGCAGTACTCCAGGCTCTGGTACAGAGCCCCATCCACGCCGATGAGGCCGATCAGGTGGAGGATCACGTCCTTGCCGCTGACCCGGGGCTGGAGCTTGCCGGTGAGGTGGACCTTGATGGCCTCGGGAACCTTGAACCAGGTCTCGCCGGTGGCCATGCCGGCGGCCATGTCGGTGGAGCCCACGCCGGTGGAGAAGGCGCCCAG
>JBJEYO010000086.1:0-11271 GCA_051886935.1 Candidatus Enterenecus sp.
TGCGCAAAAGCCCCCCATTCTCAATTGCTGAGAATGGGGGTTCTTCGACAGTCTGCAACGGCGGGTCCCCTTTCGGGGACCCGCCGTTGTTTGTTTCGGCTGTTTTCACAGTCCGTTTTTTCCGCCCGCGTGACCGCGGGTCCCCCTCAGGGAGAGAGATCAGCGGATGAACAGGCTGTTGACAACGAGAGTGCCGTCACCGATCACTCCGAGCTCCGCAATGTCCGCGTCGCTCAGGTTCAGGGTGTAGAGGGTGGCATTGCCGGTAACGCCGTCCCAGGGGGTCTCGATATATGTATTATTCTCATAATCATATACCCACTTGGAACCGCCATCCGTCATGTCGCGAATGGTGTAGACAACGCCGGTGGCCTCGTCCCGGATCAGGCCGATGGAGGTGTTGTTGTCACCCCAGTAGCCAGGAACCAGAGCGGCCTGGACCTCAGTGTGCTCCGCCGCATACAGGTCGACATAGGTAAGGATGCCGCTGATGTAGCAGTCCACGAAGTAGGCGCGGCCGTCCTCGACCAGCAGGTTGGCGGGTCTCGTCTCGGCCAGGTACAGGAACTCAACGCTGCCGTCGGCCACGTTCACAGTGCAGATCACGCTGTCATAGCCATCGCAGAGAACCGCATAAAGGACGCCGTTGTCATAGGACATATCCACCACGTAGAGGTTCTCGGCATACAGCGTATTCGTATAGTACATATCGCGCCACTCGTTATACGCCAGGTATTCCACATCGGAGAGCTGGCCCACCTCTGTACGCTCGAAGGTGTTCAGGTCAATGGTGTAGAAAATGCCATCCACATCATAGGCGTAGAGCACCTCGCCGGTGTAGCAGGCGGCCTGGATCTTGCTCTCGTCCTCAGCGTCCGCACGCTCCACCCTGACATCGCTGGTGTCCTCGCCAAGGAAGCTGATCCACTGGGCGTTGGACTTGTCATAGACGTAGAAGCGGCGGGCTTCCGCGGTGACGGTGACGACGCAGGAGGCGGAGTATACGCCCACGCTGGCGGAGATGGTGGCCTTGCCGGCACCAACGCCGGTAACCACGCCGTTCTCGTCCACGGTAGCGACAGCAGGATCGCTGGTGGTCCAGGTCAGCTCGCCGGTCACGTTCGCCACGGAGATGGGCAGGATGGTGGCCTGGAGCTCGACGGTCTCACCCACGACCACGGCGGTCTTCTCGGTCAGAGCAACGCCGGTGGCCTCCACGGTCTCGGGAACCTCGGGCTCGGTCTCGGGGATGGTGTAGAGCGCGCCCACCTCAGCGCCGGTACCCACGGTACCCAGGCTGGTGGCGGCGCCGGTCCCCAGATCCACCAGGTACAGGCCGTTGGTGTAATCTCTGGCCACCTGAGCCCAGTAGGTGTTGCCGGTGTTGGGATCGTAGTGCATGGACTGGAACAGGCTGATGTTGGTCACGCCAGTGGCGCCGACCAGGGTGGCCGCACCGGTCTCCTTGCTGATCTGATACAGGTTGCCGTCCTCGCTGATGGCGTAGATGCGGCCAGCACCGTCCACAGTCATGGCGGCCATCACGTGACCGGTGTCACCGATGACGCAGACCTGGGCGGTCTCCAGATTCACCTGAGCCAGAGCGCCGGTATACGCGCCGCCCTGCACCACGGCATACATGGTGCCGGTGGTGTAGTCGAAGTCCATGTCGCGGATGGTCTCATGGACCTGGCCGATGACCTCAGAGGAGTAGTTATTCACATCGTACTTCACCAGGTAGTTCCTGTAGTTGAGGGCACCCAACTGATCCTGGCAATAGGCGTACACATAGCCGTTATAGTAGGCGCCGGAGAAGGGGGAAAAGTCATCATCAGAGCCGTCATAGGTACCCTCGGCGTAAGTGGGATCAATATCGGGAATCTCCACCCAGAAGTTTCCGCTTCCGCTCATCAGGTCGGTGATGACATTGCCGTAGAGGTAACCGGCGGAAGGCACAACGGTGATGGTGGCATTCAGGGTCTCATCGGTCTCAACCACATGGACAGTCAGCGTGGTCGTGCCTTCCATGATACCGGTGATCATTCCGGTCTCGTCCACAGAGGCGACATTCTCATCGTCAACGCTGTACTCCAGGGTCGCCCGGGCGTTCCAGGGCGCCAGCACCACGTTGGAGGAGGTGGAGCCGCCCTCCAGGAGCAGGAAGCTCGCCGGCATGGTCACGGACTCAGGAACGGCGAAGTGCACGTCCGGATCTTCCGCGGGCACCTCGAACAGGCCCACATTGGTGGGATAATAGTTCGCGGTGATGCCGACGTTGCCCAGGGTCACGTTCTCACCGGTGGTGGGATCGATCCACACCAGCTGGCCGTTGTAATCGGCCCAGAACAGGCCCTCGTTCTCCGCAGAGTAGACCAGTGAGTGGTAGTTGCCATAGCCGCTCTCATAGCCCTGCACGGGGATCACATCAAGCAATTCGGGCTCATCAAACTCATTCAGCTCGAAACTCAGGACCGCGGTGTAGCTCTTATAGGTGATGTAATCATAGACATCCGCAACACAGTAGAAGGTGCCGTCGGGAGCCACAGCCAGGTTCACGGGCGCGTAATCGCTGAGATCAGCCAGGGTCTCAAACTCGCCGTTGCTGGGATTGATACGGACCAGAGAGTAGTACATCTCCCAGAAACTTCCGGTCTGGGCGATACCGTAGAGGTGGCCGTCAGCCGGGCTGAAGGTCATGGCGAGCATATAACCGCCGGTGCCGTTCACGTTGGTGTTGGTGCCCAGACGGATGCCCTCCATGGTCTCGGCATCGATCTTGTAGAAGCCGCCGGCGGTGTCATAGGCGTAGACAGTGCCGTCCACGGTGTAGGTCGCGGCGATGAAGGCGTCATAGGCGCCGTTGGGCTGGATGCCGCTCCACAGCTCTTCGGCGCTCTCGGGATCGTTGGCGTTGAAGTTCAGCCACACATATTCCATGCCAGCGTCATAGACATACAGGTCGGCGTCAATGTTCACCACGCGGACGGCACACTCGACAGTCTCGCCGTCCAGCTCCGCAGTGATGGTGGCGTAGCCGGCGCCCACAGCGGTGATCACGCCGTCCTGATCCACAACGGCCACAGCCTCATCGCTGGAGCTCCAGTGGACGGTGCCGGTGATCTCGGCGTAGTAGGGCACGGGACGGCTGATCAGCTGCTCCTGTCTGCCCACAGCCATGGTCAGGCTGCTCTCAGACAGCGCCACGCCCTCCAGCTCCACAGGCTCGGTGGGATAGAGGGCCTCAGGGGCCTTGAAGGGCTTGAACAGGGCGGTCAGCTCACTGTTGTACTCAATGGCGTCGACCACGGTCAGCTCGCCGGTGGTCTTGTCCACCTCAAACAGGATGCTGTCGCCGGTGTAGCCCTGATAGGCCGCCCAGTACAGCTTATTGGTCTCGTGATCCACGGTCATGGACTGATAGTACGCGGGAACATAACCGGTGTCGCCCACCTTCTCAGTGGTGACATAGGTCTCATCCCATTCCTCGTCGTACTCGACGCTGATGGTGTAGAGCGCGCCGCTCTCATAGCCGTTAGCCGCCCACTCGGAGAAGTTGACGGTATACAGCACGCCATTGTTGTCGCAGGCCAGGGTCAGGGGCTGAGAGCCATATCCCATGCTGATAGTGCCCAGATCGGTCAGATCGCCGGTCAGGTAGTCCATCGCAACGAGATGGCAGCCGTAGCCGCTGCTGAGCTCATCGGTCAGGATGTACAGGGTCTTGGTGGTGTAGTCGAAGGCCATATCCAGGGCGGTGTAGATGTCACCGCCCAGCTTCAGGGTCCCGACGATGGTGCGGTTGGACCAGTCGCCGGCCTTGTTGGCAAAGATAGTGCCGTTGACGTCCACGCCAATCACATAGCCATCGATGTACTCAGCGGCCGCCACCTGGATCTCATCGCGGGCGGAGGTGTGCATCGCCAGGCTGTCAGGCTCGCTGAAGGAGTGCCAGCCGTTGTAAGCTGTGGTCGCAATGAGATAATTGCCGTAGGGGACCACGCTGGTGTTGCGGTAGCCATAGAACTTATCGAAGTTGATGGCGTTCTTGCCCTCAAACGTGATCTCGTAGTAGCTCTCGTTGCAGCCATAGTCGCAGACGGCAATGACGAAGGAGTTGTCGTAGCTGCTGACATCGATCTCGATGACGGCGGTCTCGCCCTCGTCGCCCTCTTCCTTGGCATTGACAGCGAAGTACTCATAGGGAGAGCCCATCGTGGTCAGAGGAATGACAGCCGCCACATCGTAGTTGTCGCTGACAGTCAGGCGGAGGATACGGGTATCCGTCTCAGCGTCATAGACCAGCTCATAGCCCTCAAGCTCGGGAGCCTCAGTGTCGATGACGATGGGGATCGCCAGGGTCTCGTCCACCAGGTTGTCGCCGTCATCCAAGTAAGCTTCGATGTACAGGGTCACGCGGTCGCCGTTGGTCATACCGCTGTAATCATAGTAACCGTCCACATACGAGCTGTAGATGAAGGGCAGCATCAGGCCGTAAGCGCTGATGTAATAGCTCTTACGCACATATTCCGCCGAGCTGGCGTACACGGGCAGGCCATACTCATTGACCCAGGTGAAGTCGATGGTCTTGGCGTTGCGCATCAGAGCGAGATACATATCGTCGATGCAGTCCTGATAGCCGTCACCGTTGGGGGACAGCACGTTGTGAGCGGGATCGTACTCCTCGTTCAGATAGGGGTTCAGGCCCAGGTTGAAGCTGGACTCCTGATCATAGAAGTTGGTAAAGAGAACGTTCCAGTAGCGCTCGGGAATCTCGTCGTCCTCATAGTACCAGGTGCTGTCGAAGACCTTGGCATCGCTCCAGTCACCGTAGAAGCCAACGAAGGGCAGGCTCAGGTCAACAGCGCCCTCGCTCATGGCCAGCAGGCGGATGAAGCCGTCAACATAAATACCGTTGGGATAGAAGTAGTCCATGTACTCCTTATCATCATCGGTGAGCTTGATGCTGGCGGTGATGACCACGGTCTCGCCGGCGGGAACAGTGATGATGCTGCTGGTCTCCGCGTCGGGCAGCACAGCAAGCATCTCCAGCAGGTACTGGGCGTCCGCGGTGTTGAACACGCCGTCGCCGTTCACATCGGCAATGGCCGCCTTCTCAACGCCGTTGGCCACATCCAGGGCGAACTGAACATCGGCGGCGTCAAACACGCCGTCCTTGTTCACGTCATACCCCTTGAAAGTGTTGTCGCTGCCGATGAAGGAGTACTGCACCTCGGCGTCCAGCTCAAGGGACATCTCACCCATGAAGAAGGCGTAATAATAGGTGACGTAGTCGGTCAGAACACTGCTGTCCAGGGCGTAGATCACGTCCTCATCGGACATGTTGTTCACCTCAAAGGTGAGGGTGTATCTGCCGGTCCGCTTATCATCGTCGCCAAGGGACACCTTGGGAGTGGAACCGTCAACGGTCAGATAGACGGGGCTGGTAACAGCGCTGTACACGTTGGCCAGGCCGGCGCCTTGCTTCCGGGGGGAATAGGGGTTGCCGGTGTCAGGCTCCACCACGGGCACAGCGGTGGACATGATGAGCGCGTCGGCAACCGTGCGCGCCTGCTCGCCGGTCAGGCCATAGGTATCGCTCAGGTACTGGAGCACCAGAGCGCTCATGCCGGCGATGTGGGGAGCGGCCATGGAGGTGCCGCTCATCATGCCGTACTGGCCGTCGGTGTAGCAGGAGTAGATGTTGCCGCCGGGAGCGGTCACCTCGGGGAGCAGCTCCAGGTCAGGAGAGACGCCCCAGGAGGAGAAGTCGCTCATCTGGCCGGCGGTGGGGCTGGGCACGCTGACCACATCGTCAGCCGTCATGACGGTCAGCTTGCCGACGCCGGTCTCAGGATCAACAGCGGCAGCCAAAGCCTCTCCGTCGGCGCGGCTGATGAACACGTTGGGCAGAGCCCCGCTGTCCTGCATGTAGACAGGATCCTCGGAATACACATTGTCGTAGACGATGCAGGCCACAGCGCCGGCAGCGGCGGCGTTCTGCTGCTTATCGGTGAAGGCGATCGTGCCGCGCTGAATGACGGCGATCTTGCCCTCCACGTCAATGCCCTCAAAATCCTCCACGTTGCCCAGGCCGGGGATCATGACATACTCGTACTCGGTGGCCTCCTCGGGAGCCATCACAGCCGCAAAGACATAAGTAGCGTCATAATAGACGATCTCAGTCTCACCGAGCATGATGTAGTTGGTCATGTAACTCGTGTTCTCCCAGCTGGCCACAGAGATGGCGCTGGAGGAGGTGGAGGGGCCACCGACGATGCCGTTGTCAGGGTCGGTGGTGAAGTTCCGGAAGAATAAACCTAGCTCCTGGCCCAGAGGGCTGCCGTACGGCGCGGAATACTCGTTGCCGGCGGCTACGGAGAGGATCATGCCGCACTCCTCGATCTCGGACAGATAGTAGTCCAGATAGGCGCCGCCTTCGGGGTCGGTGAAGGCCGCGGGAGAGCCAAGGCTCATGTTGACCACATCCACACCGAGGCGCATGCAGTCCTCCAGAGCGGCCAGAATGTCGTCGCCGTAGGCGCCGCCGTTCTTGCCGAACACCTTCATGACGATGATCTGAGCGTCAGGAGCCACGCCCACCACGGAGGTGGTGTCGATCTTGTTGGCCGCGGCGATGCCGGCCACATGGCTGCCGTGATCGCCCGCGTAATCGTTGTCGTGGGTCACATCAAGATCCCCGTCAACATAGTTGAAGGCAAAGGGAATCTTCTCGTTCACATACAGTTCGTCAGCAGTGAGCCCACCGTAAATGTAATACGCATTCAGGCTCTGCAGAACGGAGTCGATCTCCTCCACAGTCAGGGACGCGCCCTCAGGCGCATCAGCGAAAGAGGGGTGGTCGGTGTCGATACCGGTATCAACGATGGCGATCCGCATACCCTGGCCGGTGTAACCCAGCTCTTCCCAGGTCTGGGCGGAGCCGAAGTTCTCGCAGGTGGCGTTGGTATAGGGCTGCATGGTGTCGGAGCCGGCATCCTCAGGGACGTCGTACTGGGGTGCCACGAAAGCAGCCTCAACGCCGTCCAGAGCACGGATGGCGTCCAGCGCGCCGTAGGGGACCTCCACGGCAAGGCCGTTGACAGCGACGCTGTAACGGTACTTGGCGGTGATCTCCGCGCTCACGCCCTGAATGCCCAGGCCGCGGACGACCTTGTTGATCTCGGCCACGACAGTATCCTGTCTGGCCTCGATGGTGCTGACAGCACTGGCCGCAGCGGCGCTGCCGCCGGAGATCTGGTCCACGGTGAAGCCCTGAGACAGCAGGGGCTTGTCCTTCAGAACGACGATGACACGGACGATCTCGTCATCCTCGTGGTTCGCGATCTCCAGCTTGTCCACACCCTGATCCGCATTGTGGAGATCAACACCAGGGTTGGCGATCTTGTTGACGGTAACGCCTTCATCGCTCGCCAGATAGGGTGCGTTCTCCCGCACGGCGGCGGCATAGTCGGCGCTGTTCACACCGGAGAGGTCGATGGACTCCTCCGCCACCACAGCCAGAGCGGCGGTGGGCAGCAGGCCGATGACCATAACCAGGGCAATCAGGAGAGAGAGAATTCTATTCAGCTTTTTCATGATTTTCTACCTCCTGCTTACAGATCCGCATAGCGGACCAGCACCACGGCGATCTGCCAGCGATAGCTGGGCTCGCGGGGCGCCAGCGCATGGCCGTTGCCGAGCATGATGCCCTCACCGACAACCCACTCCATGGCATCCTTAGCCCAGTTGGCCACAGAAGCGGCATCATCAAAGTCATTCAGGTTGGCGCGGGCATCCACATCTCTGCCGGTGAGCACGGCATAGCGGTAGAGCATGACCGCCATTTCCTGACGGGTGATGGTGCTCGTGGGGCAGAACTTGGTGTCGGAAACACCCTTGACCACTCCGGTGCTGTAAGCCCAGATGATGGCCTTGGTGTACCACAGGCCGTCCGCCACATCCTCAAAGGGATTCTCCTCGTCCACCTCGGGGCAGCCGCTCAGACGGTAGAGCAGAGTGGCGAAGGCGGCGCGGTTCAGGGGAGAGTCGGGCGAATAGGTGGTCTCCGAGGTGCCCTGGATCAGTCCGTTGTTGTAGGCAGTGATGATGTACTGCTCACCCGAATGGCCCTCGATGTCCACGAAGGGGCACTCCGGCTCGGGCTCGGGCTCGGGCTCAGGCTCGGGTTCGGGCTCGGGCTCGGGTTCCGGTTCGGGCTCGGGCTCGGGCTCAGGCTCAGGCTCCACGGGGACGGGAGGCAGAGACGGGAACGAGACCTCGTTGACCCGCACATCAGCCTCGTCGGAGATCTCCCCGGCGATCAGCTCGGTCCCGGAGCTGTACAGCTCGGTGACCGTGGCCTGGAAGGTCACCGTCACCGACTTCACAGTGATGACGTTGAACACCAGGTCCACCAGAGCGCTGGACTCGGCGGGCAGCTCGCTGCCGACCCAGGCGAACTCCACCACGCCGGCGGTCTCGGTGTTGACGCTGGTCACCCAGCTATCGTCGGCGGGAGTGACGCTCACCAGTTCCAGGCTTTCTGCGTCGTAGGTGATCCGGACTCGGCCGTTTGTCGCGGCCTCCGCGGATACGGAGACCTGCACCTCGGCCTGTCCTTCCTGGACTTCGGCGGTCACATCCACCGTGGCCGGTTCCACACTGGCTGCCAGCGCATTGGCTGAGACAGACAGGACCAGAACCAGAGCCAGGAGGATGCTCCCAAGTCTTTTCTTCATTTTCTTCATCCTTTCCTGTTAGGATTTCTGTCCGGCCTCCGCCCACCCGCCGCGCGGGGCCTCTGCTCACAAGGCTCCTGCGCTTTACTCCATAAAGCACGATATGGGGGTACCCCATATCCGCCGCCGGTGGCATCGTCCGGACGGCCATATGATCCACTTACAGAATACGGTTCCTCCCCCTCGCTTTCACGGGGTTCTCTCGCCTTACGCTGTACGCGCAACATAGGTTAAGGTATTATAGCACTGTAAAGAAGCGAATTGCAAGATAATTCTGGATGACTTTCATTTTTATGCAGAAAAGAGCGCCGCGAAGCACAGCTTCACGACGCTCTTCGATTAATTATTCCATATCCCGCTTATTCCACGGTCTTGAGGCTCTCCACCATGTCCACTTTTTTCAGACGGAAATGGGCGGCGATGTTGACGATCAGCGAGAACAGCGCGGTCAGCCCCGCCGCCAGCAGGTAGGCGTAGGCTGGCGCGGTGCGGCCGAACATGACGATGTCCACCTCCACCGTCAGCACCAGCCAGGAGTGGAGGAACCGGCCCATGACCAGGCCCAGCAGAATGCCGAAGATGGTGAGAAACACGTTTTCCCGGTAGATATACGCCGAGGTCTCCCGGTCGTAGAAGCCCAGCACCTTCAGGGTGGCCAGCTCCCGCGTCCGCTCGGTGATGTTGATGTTGGTCAGGTTGTACAGCACCACAAAGGCCAGGGCCGCCGCCGCGATGATGATAATGACCACCGCGTAGTCGATGGCGCTCATACTGTCGGTGAAGGTGTCCCGGACGGTGCCGATATAGGAGTAGGAGCTGACCCCGTCCAGCTTCATCAGGGCCACGGAGGTATCGCTCTGCGCGGCGGCGTCCACCCCGTTGGCGTAGGCCAGCAGGATCACGTTCTCCTCCGCCGCCTCCCGGAACAGCGCCTCATAGAGGGACTCAGTCATGTACACATAGTGGTAGACGTAGTTCTCCGCGATGGCGGTGACAGTGGCCTCCACCCGGCGGTCCCCCTCCAGGGTGATGGTGTCCCCCACCTCCAGGTCCAGCAGCTCGGACAGCTTCTCGGTGATGACCACGCCGTCGGACTGGATCTCCAGGTGCTCGCCGCTCTTCCGCTCCCGCAGGTCGATGAGCTTCCGGAATGCCTCCTGGTCCTCCACCGCGAAGATGTAGGCGGTGTGAGTCAGGTCGCCGGCGGAGGCGTCTACCGTCACCTGGCGGCAGGCCAGCCAGCGGTCCACATTCTCATCGCTGTCCAGATAGTCCGCCGCCTGGGCCCGCTCCTCCGCCGTGATGTGGGAGTCCAACCCCACAGTGGCGTCGTAGACCGACACCTCGTCAAACTGCTTGTCCAGGATGGCGAAGATGGAGTCGTGAAGGCCAAAGCCGGTGACGATCAGGGCAGTGCAGCCGCCGATGCCGATGACCGTCATCCAGAACCGCTTCTGATAGCGGAACAGGTTGCGCATGGTCACCTTCCAGGTGAAGGACAGGCGGCGCCAGACCGGCCTGATATGCTCCAGGAACACCCGGCGGCCCGCCTTGGGCGCCTTGGGGCGCATCAGGTTGGCCGGGGTGGCCGACAGGGTGGACTGGCAGGCCCACAGGGCCGCCCCGGTGGTGCACAGCACCGCCGCCGCCACCGCAATCACGCACAGCACCGGCTGGCTCTTAAAGTCCAGACCGGGAATGTGGTACATAATGCGGAAGGCGTTGGCCACCACCATAGGGATCACGGTACAGCCAAAGGCCAGGCCGATGAGACCGCCCAGCAGGCTGGCGGAAAAAGCATAGCCGATGTATTTTTTGGAGATGGCCAGCCGGGAGAAGCCCAGGGCCTTCAACGCGCCGATCTGGGTGCGCTGGTCCTCCACCATGCGGGTCATGGTGGTCAGGCAGGCCAGGGCCGCCACCAGGAAGAAGATGATGGGGAACACGTTGGCCAGGTTGCCCACACGCTCGGCGTCCTGGGAGTAGCCCACAACGCCGCTGTTGGTGTTGCGGCCCAGCACATACCACTCGCATTCCTCAATATCCTCCACCTGGGCACGGGCGTCGTCCAGCTTGGCCTGGGCCTCGGCGATCTTCTCGTCCGCCTCCGCCCTGCCCTCCTCGTAGTCGGCCAGGCCCTGGGCGTAGTCCGCCTCGCCCTCATTCAGCTCATCCAGGGCGTCGGCCAGCTCGTTCCAGCCCTCCTGCTCCGCCCGGTTCAGTTCGGCCAGGCCATCCCGGTACTCCGTCCAGCCGCTGTCAATGGCGGCCTTGGCCTCACTGAGCAGCTCCTGGGTCTCGACCAGTTCCGCCCAGCCGGCGTCCAGCTCGGCCTTGGCCCCGTCCAACTGGGTCTTCACCTGGGCCAGCTGGAGGTAGCCCTCGTCGATCTGGCCCTGGGCAGCGTCCAGCTGGGCCTTCTGGGGAGCCAGCTGCTCCACCACCGTGTCATAATAGGGCGTATCCACATAGGGGGCCAGCGCCGCCTCATACTGGGCCCAGGCCGCGTCCAGCTCGGCCTGCCGCTCGTCCA
>JBJEYO010000087.1:0-11183 GCA_051886935.1 Candidatus Enterenecus sp.
AGGAGGAATACCACTGCACCATCCTGCTGGTGGAGCATGACATGGGCCTGGTCATGGATATCTGCGACACAGTGTGCGCCATTTCCTTCGGCAAGCTGTTGGCCATCGGAACTCCCGATGAGGTCCAGGCCAACAAGGATGTTCAGTCTGCCTATCTGGGCACCAGCGAGGAGGCGTAACCATGGCACTGCTTGAAGTAAGAAATCTGCAGGTCAGCTATGGCCCTATCCAGGCTGTCCGCGGCATTGACCTGGATGTGGAGGAGGGCCAGATTGTGGCCCTGCTGGGCGCCAATGGCGCCGGTAAGACTACCACCCTCCGAGCTGTCAGCGGCGTCATCAAACCCACCGGAGGCACGATCACCCAGGGCGGCGTGCCTATCGGCAAGCGGGCCTGCAAGGTGGCCCGGCAGGGCATCAGTATGTCTCCCGAGGGACGGTTGATCTTCTACGGCCTGACCGTGGAGGAAAACCTGAAGGCGGGCGCCTATATGCTCCGCGACAAGGGCAGAGTTCAGCAAAATATGCGCCGGATCTATCAGATGTTCCCCGTGCTGGAGGATCGGCGCAGGCAGCAGGCCTCCACCCTGTCCGGCGGCGAGCAGCAGATGCTGGCCATCGGCCGGGCGCTGATGGCAGACCCCAAGGTGCTGCTGCTGGATGAGCCCTCTCTGGGTCTGGCGCCGTTGGTCATCAAGGATATCTTCCGGGTACTGCAGGAGATCCGGGCGGAGGGGACCACCATCCTCATCGTGGAGCAGAATGCCCTTGCAACGCTGAAAATCGCCGATTATGCTTATGTGCTGGAACTGGGCCTCATCAGTATGTCCGGCAAGGCATCCGACCTCATTCGGGACAGCCGCCTGATAGACGCCTATCTGGGCGGCAAGAAAGCCTGAAACGGCTGAAAATTTATCTGCAAAACCCATTGACATAAAAACTTAAGTGTAAAAAAATGAAAAGGAGAATGAAAATGAAGAAAAGATGGATCGCCCTTCTGGCCTGCATGGCCATGCTGCTGGCCCTCGTGGCCACCGCTTGCAGCAGCGAGAAACCCAGCAGCTCCCCCAGCGGAACTTCCCCTGCCGTGGAAAGCAATCAGCCCTCTGACCAGCCCTCCGACGAGCCTGGCGGCTTTGTCCAGGGTGTGACCGACACCGAGATCCTGGTGGGCAACACCGCCACCACCGCCGGCGCCTATGCCGCTGTGGGCGTCCCCTTCAATGCCGGTCTCCAGGCCGCCCTGAAAGTCTACAACGATGCCGGCGGATATCAGGGCAAGACTGTCCGCCTCATCAACTACAATGACGACTTTGATGCCGCCAACGGCCTGACTTACACCCAGAAACTGGTGGAGGACGACAAGATCTTCGCTCTGGTCGGCCATTTCGGAACACCCACTGTGGGTGCCACCTTGGACTACATCAAAGAAAAGGGCATCCCCATGGTCTATGCTGCTACAGGCATTTCCGAGCTGTATAACGAGAACGCCACCGGCAGCGCCGCCGTCGTGTTCTCCGTCCAGCCCATTTTTGACGCCGAGGGCCGTGTGCTGCTGGCCCGCGCTCTGGCCTCCGCTGAGAACGGTGTGGGCCTGGGCGGCACTAAGATCGGCTGCATTTCCACCACCGATGATGCGGGCGAGGGCTTGAAGGCCGGCGTTGAGCGCCAGGCCAAGGAAGCCAGCGTCGATGTGATTTACCAGGAGGTCCAGGCTGACGCCACCGACTACTCCGCCGCCATTTCTGTGCTGAAGAACGCCGGCTGTGACGTGGTCATCATCGCCGCCAACCAGGCGCCCATGGCCAAGATTATGAACGCCATGCGCGACGCCAACTTCAACGCCAAGTGCATCACCTCCTATGTCAACGCTTCCGCCGTCACCATGGGCAACCTGGTGGATGACGGCTCCATCACTGCCGACCGCCCCCTGTATGCCACTGCCTGGCTGGACACCTCCACCGAGGCCGGCATGAATGATTACTATGTCTTCTATGCCGCCATGCAGTCCTGGGAAACTGAGAACAATGTGCCCGCTGAGCAGACCTATGTGCTGAATTCCTATGCCATGGCCGGCTACATTGCCGGCACCGTCTTCACCCAGGGTATGCAGCATCTGGAGGAGCTGGGTCTGGAGCTGACCTGGGAGAACTATGTCAAGGCTCTGGAGATGGTGGTTCCCATTCCCATGGGCGGTACCGTGGACTTCACCAATGGCCAGCGCCTGGGTATTGTGGATCTGGCTCTGAACACCATCAGCCTGGATGTGGATGAGACCACCGGCTACCACTCCCTGCAGGTCGTTTCCCCCATCATGTCCCTGAACGATGTGTGGGCCGAAGTGAAATAAGCGTCTTACCTTACGAAGTTAATTAAGCTAAACTGCGGAGGAGGGGGAGTGTTCCTCCTCCTCCGCGCTGATTTTATTGTAGTAGGGAGGTCTTCTGTATGGATATCCAATCCAAGTACATTTCCGTGGAGCAGGCCCTTTCCATGGTCAAGTCCAACGATGTGATCGTCACCGGCCTGGGCGCCGCCGAGGCCGGACTGTTCATGGGCAGCCTGCACACCATCGCCGACCGGGTGCGCAATGTGACCGTCACCAACTGCCTGCCCACCCATCCCTCTGAGATCTATAAGCCTGAGTATGTGGACTCCTTCAATGTGGACGGCTGGTTCTACGCGCCCCAGATGCGCAAGGCCCACGCCAACGGGAATATGGGCTACATTCCAAATCACCTGCACCTGGCCGCCGTGAAGCGCCTGTATCATGTGAAGCCCAATATCTATGTGGGGGCCGCCACACTGCCCGATAAGCACGGGTACATCTCCCTGTCCCTGTCCAACACCTATGAAAAGCGGATGATCGAGGCCGCCGACCTGGTGATCCTGGAGGTCAACCCCAATATGCCCTACACCCTGGGCGATGTGCAGATCCATGTATCCGAGGTAGATTACCTGATCCGGGCCGACTATATGCCCCCTGTCAGCCCCGACCTGCCCTTCACCGAGAAGGACGCGGCCATCGGCAAGCTGATCGCGGATATGGTGCCCGACGGCGCCTGCATCCAGCTGGGCATCGGCGGCATCCCCAACGCCGTGGCAAAGGCTCTGGAGACCAAGAACGACCTGGGTGTTCACACCGAGATGCTCACCAGCGGCATGATGCGCCTGGCCAAGATGGGCGTCATCAACGGCAAGTGCAAGCAGATCAACCGTGGCAAGATCGTCACCACCTTCGCCATGGGTATTCCCGAGCTGTATGAGTTCATGGACTACAACCCCGGCATTGCCATCATGGACGGCGCCTGGACCAATGACCCCTATGTCATCGCCCAGAACGACAACCAGATCTCCATCAACACCTCTCTGGAGGTGGACCTGACCGGTCAGTGCGCTTCTGAGTCCCTGGGCTCCCGCCAGTTCTCCGGTACCGGCGGCCAGTCCGACACCGCTATCGGCGCTCAGATGTCCAAGAACGGCAAGTCCATCATCGCCCTGTACTCCACCGCCATGGTGAAGGATCCCGTCACCGGCGAGAAGAAGGAAGTCTCCAAGATCGTGCCCCAGCTGATGGCCGGCGCGGCGGTTTCCCTGTCCCGTAACGATGTGGACCGGGTGGTCACCGAGTACGGTGTGGCTGAGCTGCGGGGTACCAACCTGCGGGAGCGTGTGGCGCGCCTCATTGAGATCGCCCATCCCAAGTTCCGCGAGGAACTGTGGGATCAGGCCGTTGAGGTGGGCATTCTGGGGCGGAGGTGAGAGAAATGGCCCGATTCGTATTTGAGGATAAGTCCGTCTACTATGAGGAGTACGGCGAGGGCCGCCCCATTGTGGTGCTCAACGGCATTATGATGTCCTGCGCCAGCTGGTCCGAGTTTGTGGAGCCGTTCTCCGCCAACAACCGGCTGATCCTGCTGGATATGCTGGACCAGGGCCGGAACGAAAGCATGGACGGCCCCTATTCCCAGGCCATCCAGGTGGAGGTGGTGCTGGCCCTGCTGGACCACCTGAATCTGGATAAGGTGTGCCTCATGGGTATCTCTTACGGCAGCGAGGTGGCTCTGCGTTTTGCCATCAAGTACGGTGAGCGGGTGGAGCGGCTGGCCCTGTTCAATGCCACCGCCCGCACCGGCCCTTGGCTGAAAGACATCGGCGACGCCTGGAATCTGGCCGCCCGGGACCCGGACGCTTATTACCTTACCACCATCCCGGTGATCTACTCCCCTGGATTCTACCGGGACAACAACGCCTGGATGAACCGTCGGCGTAAGGCTCTGAAGCCGGTGTTCAGCAATCCCAAGTTCATTAACGCCATGATCCGGCTGACCAACAGTTCAGCGGATTATGATGTGTCTGACCGGCTGGACAAGATTACAGCTCCCACCCTGGTGGTGTCCTGCACGGAGGACTATCTGACGCCTATGGCGGAGCAGCAGTTTATCGCCGAGCATATTCCGGACTGCCACTATGTGGTGATTCCTGGCTGCGGACACGCCTCCATGTATGAGAAGCCCGTACTGTTTGCCTCGCTGACACTGGGCTTTTTTAACAATCCCAAGCTGAAGTTCAATATTCTGTAGGAAACTCGGGCGGGCGGCACGGCCGGGGTGCTGAATGCGCCGACGGCGGGCCGTTTCGACGACAGGGCCTGACTTGATCTCTTGAAAAAAGGCAAAAAACGGATATAATGGTTCTATAAAAGCGGAAACGCAGCCCCCGTGGGCACGGGCCGTCTGTCCGGGATGACCGGGACAGTCGGTGCGGCTTGCGGAGGGGCTGAGATCAAGGTCGAGGTGCAAATTATGGAAGAAAATTTAGTGAATATGCCGCGAACCAAGCGCGGCCGGGCTACGCTGAACAATATTCTCAGCGCAGCGGCCCAGGTGATCTACGAGAAGGGATACCACCAGGCATCCATCAATGACATTACCAGTCTGGCCGGGGTGGCTTCCGGTACTTTCTATGTCTATTTTGACGGGAAGTACAATCTGTATAAGTTCCTGCTGCTCCAATGCAGCCACATGATCAGAAAGCACCTGAACCAGGCGATCAAGGAATGCAAGACCCGCCGGGAGGCGGAGGAGGTCGGCCTGCGGGTGTGGCTGGATTTTGTCCACGATAACCCTTATATGTACCATATCATTTGGGAATCCCTCTACATCGACAAGCAGCTGTTCGTGGATTACTATGTGAACTTCTGCAAGGCCTATATGAGGGGCATTGACGCCGCAAAGGAGAAGGGAGAGATCTGCCCGGAGGTGGACAGCGAGGTGCTGGCTTGGACTCTGATGGGCGCGTCCAACTTCTTGGGCCTGAAGTGGGGCCTTTTTGAGAGCCACCCCACCAAGCTGGAGCTGGACCGGGTGACAGAGAGCTTTATGCGCATCCTTGACGGCGGCACATTTACCGAACGCGGTCTTGCCCCCGCTGAGCCGGAGGAGCCCCGGCGCATCCGCATCCAGGTGGAGTTCGACGACGATGATCTGGAGGATGACGAGGAGGAGGGGAACAGCCCTGAGGGGGAGCACCCCAGTCAGGCTCCGGAGGGATGACCGCTCCGAAAGGAGAGATTTTCATGTATCAACAGCAGTTTCTCACTGCAGGCCGGCTGAGGACTGCCTATTACCGGGCAGGGGAGGGAAACAGTCGCAAGCTGCTCCTGCTCCACGGAAATGTTTCCTCCTCTGTGTTTTACTTGCCCCTGTTTCCGCTGCTGGAGGAGGACTTCGATTTGGTGGCCCCCGACCTGCGCTGCTTCGGAGATTCCGATGCCCTGCCGGTGGATGCCGCTCAGGGCTTTGACGACTGGACTGATGACCTGGCTGAGTTCACCGATGCCCTGGGTTGGGACAGGTTTGCCCTGTGTGGTTGGTCCATGGGGGGCTGCGTGGCCATGCGGTACGCCATGGTGCACGGCGAGCAGCTCACCGGCCTTATCCTCATCAATCCCGGTTCCCCCTACGGTTTCGGAGGCACAAAGGGCGAGAACGGCGTCATGCTGGATCCGCCCGGACTGGCTTCCGGCGGCGGCTGCGCAAATGCCCAGCTTGTCCAGTGCCTCATCAGCGGAGAGCGGGAATTCCCCCGCACTACGCTGAACAGCGTCTACTTTAAACCGCCTTTCCGAATGGCCCCGGAGTGGGAGGAAATGTTTGTCGACAGTATGCTCAAGACCAAAGTGGGGGAGGGTATGTATCCCGGCGATACCCGCCAGGTCCCACAGTGGCCTTTTGTGGCTGCCGGCGACAAGGGTATCTGCAACACCATGGCGCCCAACCACGGAAATCTGGCCGCCCTGGCTGACGCGCCCCACAAGCCGCCAATCCTCTGGGTGCGGGGGGACAGTGATATCATGGTCAGCGACACCTCCCTGTGTGACTTCGGCTTCCTGGGGCAGGCGGGCATAGTCCCGGGCTGGCCCGGCGCGGAGGCCATTCCGCCCCAGCCCATGGTGGCCCAGACCCGCCATGTGCTGGATCAGTACGCCGCCAACGGCGGTGCCTACCGGGAAGTGGTGCTCCCGGGCGGACATGGCTGCCACCTGGAGAGCCCTGATAGGTTCACAGCCGCGGTCAAAGAGCTTTTGATCTGAGCGGAGAGCCTTTCTACATTAAAAGCGCGGTACAGTGCGGACTGTGCCGCGCTTTTGCGTCTGTGACAGGGAATGAACGCACCCGGCGATTGACAGCCGTATCCGTTCTCATTATAATAGAGCAGCGGAAAAGAAACGGCTGCGGGCACGGTATGCCCCGGCGGAAACATGGAAAAGAGGATCCTTATGCAGATTGTATTATTGACAGCCCTCGGTGTGGGCGGCGCGACCGTGGTGGGCGCCCTGCTGGGCTTCGCGTTCAAACATATCTCCCATAAATTCAGCGACGTGGTGCTGGCCTTCGCCGCCGGGGTCATGCTGTGCGCGGCGGTGGTGGGGCTCATCCTGCCCTCCCTGTCCTACGGCGAGGGGGCCCTGGCCCTGCCGGTGACGGTGGTGGGCGTGTTCTGCGGCGCGGCCTGCCTGAGCCTGATGGACAAGCTGGTGCCCCACCTCCACCGGCTGGCCGGCGTGGAGCCGGAGAGCCACCCGGACGGGAACCGGCGGCTGGACCAGGTGCTCCTGTTCGTGATGGCCATCGCCATCCACAACCTGCCCGAGGGAATCGCGGCGGGTGTGGGTTTCGGCACCGGCAACGTGGGAGAGGCCCTGACCATCGCCGGAGGCATCGCCCTGCAGAACATCCCCGAGGGAATGGTCATCATCGGCCCCATGCTGTCCGCCGGCGTCAGCCCCAGGCGGACCTTCCTGTGCGCCCTGGCCACCGGCCTCATCGAGGTGGTGGGTACCGTGCTGGGCTACCTGGCGGTGAGCGTGGCCTCCGCCATTCTGCCCTTCGCCCTGGCCTTTGCCGGCGGCACCATGCTCTATGTCATCAGTGACGAGATGATCCCCGAGACTCACGCCCACGGCTGCGAGCGGGCGGCCACCTACGCCCTGCTGGTGGGCTTCTGCCTCATGCTGGCCACCGATTTCTACCTGGGCTGAGCGGAAAAAGTGGCGCGGCCGGGGAAAAAGGCCTTGCATTCCATGATCCGCTGTGGTATAATTCATGCTGTATGAAGGAAGTGTAGGTAAGAGTGAGGCGCCCGCCTCACTCTTTCTTTTCGGACAGAGGAGGTTTTCGCCCATGGCAAAAGTGACCGACGTGGTGGCCGCCCTGGCCGCCCCCATCGTGGAGGAGGCCGGCTGCACCCTTTGGGATGTGGAATATGTGAAGGAGGCCGGCGAGTGGTTCCTCCGGGTCTACATCGACCGGGAGGGCGGCGTGGACATCGACTGCTGCGAGGCCGTGTCCCGGCCCCTGTCCGACAAGCTGGACGAGGCCGACCCCATCCAGGGCTCCTACACCTTTGAGGTGTCCTCCGCCGGCCTGGACCGGGCCCTGCGGAAGCCGGAGCACTTTGAGAAGTGCCTGGGGGAGCAGGTGGATGTGAAGCTCTACCGCCCTGTGGAGGGCAGGAAGGAGTACACCGGCGTGCTCACCGGCTATGAGGACGGCGATGTGCTGGTGGACGGCAAGCGCTTTGAGAAAAAAGACGTGGCGCAGGTGCGCCTGCATGTAACATTTTGAAGGAGTAATCATCATGGCTAAGAAAAAGACCCCCGCCAAGAACATGGAGCTGGACGCCAAGGAATTTTTTGCCGCCATCTCCGACATCGAGCGGGAAAAGGGCATCCCCAAGAGCTACATGATCGAGAAGATCACCCAGGCCCTGGTGGCCGCCTACAAGCGGGACCATGAGGGCATCACCGACAACGTGACCGTGGAGGCCAACGAGGAGAAAAACGAGGTGCGCATGTTCGTCCGCAAGGACGTGGTGGAGGTGGTGGACAATCCCCACACCGAGATCAGTCTGGAGGACGCCCAGAAAGCCCTGCCCCGGGCTCAGCTGGGGGATGTGCTCCGCATTGAGATCAAGCCGAAAAACTTCGGCCGCATCGCCGCCCAGACCGCCCGTCAGGTCATCATCCAGGGTATGCGGGAGGCCGAGCGGGGCATGATCTTCGACGAGTTCTCCTCCAAGGAGCACGAGATCCTCACCGGCACCGCTACCCGGGTGGACGAGCGCACCGGCTCTGTGGTGGTGCGCCTGACCTCCGGCTCCGAGTTCACCGACGCCTATCTGTCCGCCGGCGAGCAGGTCAAGAGCGAGACCATCCACGAGGGCGACCGCATCCGCGTGTACGTGGTGGAGGTCCGCCACTCCACCCGGGGTCCCCAGGTGCTCATCTCCCGCACCCACCCCGGCCTGGTCAAGCGGCTGTTCGAGCTGGAGGTGCCCGAGATCTACGACGGCACCGTGCAGGTCATGTCCATCGCCCGTGAGGCGGGCAGCCGCACCAAGCTGGCCGTCTGGTCGGAGGACCCCAACGTGGATCCCATCGGCGCCTGCGTCGGCCCCCGTGGCCAGCGGGTCAACGCCGTGGTGGAGGAGCTGCGTGGCGAGAAGGTGGACATCATCAAGTATTCCGACGACCCCGCCCAGTATGTGGCCGCCGCCCTGGCACCCGCCGACGTGATCAGCGTCACCGAGTTGGAGGAGGGCAAGAGCTGCCGGGTCATCGTCCCCGACGACCAGCTGTCCCTGGCCATTGGCAAGGAGGGCCAGAACGCCCGCCTGGCCGCCCGGCTGACCGGCTATAAGATCGATATCCGTCCCGCCAGCGCGCCGGAGCCTCCCGCGGAGGAGCCCGCTGAGGCGGAGGAGGAATAATATATCATGATGAAGGGAGGTGCGCGCCATGCCGAAAAAGATACCCATGCGCCAATGCCTGGGCTGCCGTGAGATGAAGCCCAAGGGCCAGCTCATCCGGGTGGTGCGCTCCCCGGAGGGGGACATCTCCCTGGACTTCCGGGGCAAGAAGCCGGGGCGGGGGGCCTACCTGTGCCCCAGCCCGGACTGTCTGGCCAAGGCGAAAAAGAGCCGGGCCATCGAGCGGGCCTTTTCCGCCCAGGTGGACCCGGCGGTCTACGCCGCTCTGGAGGAGCAGATGAAGGCGGGTGACGGCGGTGACTGACAACACCCTGGGCCTGCTGGGTCTGGCCCGCCGGGGCGGAAACCTCGCCCTGGGGGAGGAGGCGGCGGCCGAGGCCTGCCGTCTGAAGAAGGCCCGGGCGGTCCTGCTGGCTTCCGACGCCGGCGACACCACCGCCCGCCGGGGCTCCCGCATGGCGGAGAGCGCCGGGGTACCCCTGGCGGTCCTGCCCTGGACCAAGGCGGAGCTGGGCGCCCAGCTGGGCCGGGCGTCCTGCGCCCTGCTGGCCCTCACCGACCTGGGCCTGGCCACGGCGGTGATCGGCCGTCTGGCGGAGCGGGACGGGAGCCTGAACGCCGCGGCCGAGGCCCTGGCGGAAAAGAGCGGACGGCGGAAGGGCCGCCCGAAGCAGAAAAACCAAAAACCGCGGGCGGGAGAGACGCCCGCCGACCGTTGAACCGTAATTAGGAGGTGGCCTGTTTGAGCCTTGCGAAATACAACGCGCGCGATGTGGCAAAGGACTTTGGAATGCAGCCCAAGGAGATCGTCAATATTCTGGCCAACTACACCAAGGAGGCCGTGTCCGCCACCAAAGTGCTGGGGGACCGGGAGCTGAATCTGATCTTTGAGCATCTGACCCAGCACAACCAGGTGGAGTCCATCGAGTCCATCTACGCCGAAACCTACCATGAGCCCAGAAAGGAGCAGCCCGCCGCCCCGGCGCCCCGGGGGGAGAAGGGCGGCCAGACCGCCGAGCCCGCCGGCCGGCCGGAGGGCAAGCCCGCCGCGGAGAAGGCGGAAAAGCCGGCCAAGCCCGCCGCGCCTGTCCGTGGCACCCCGGAGAAAAAGGTGGTGGACACCCGCAAGGGCGGCGGCGTGAACCTGGAGAAGTACGACCAGCGCCTGGAGGATCTGGCCCCGGACAAGGCCGACCGGATGCAGACCGGCAAGCAGAAGTTCCAGAACCGGAGCAGCAAGGGCAAACAGCAGAACTTCGGCAGCAAGCGCAAGCAGGAGGAGGCCGAGAAGATGCGCCGCCTCCAGCTGGAGATCGCCAAAAAGACCCCTGTCACCGTCAAGATCCCCGACGAGATCTCCGTGGGTGAGCTGGCCTCCCGGATGAAAAAGACCGGCGCCGAGGTGGTCAAGTGCCTGATCCGGAACGGCGTCATGGCCTCTCTCAGCGACGTCATCGACTTCGATACCGCCGCCATCATCACCGAGGAGCTGGGCTGCAAGGTGGAGCGTGAGGTCATCGTCACCATCGAGGAGCGTCTCATCGACACCGCCGAGGACAAGGAGGAGGATCTGGAGCCCCGGGCTCCCGTGGTGGTGGTCATGGGCCACGTGGACCACGGCAAGACCTCCCTGCTGGACTATATCCGCCACGCCAACGTGGTCTCCGGCGAGGCCGGCGGCATCACCCAGCACATCGGCGCCTATCAGGTGGAGGTGGGCGGCAAGCCCATCACCTTCCTGGACACCCCGGGCCACGAGGCCTTCACCGCCATGCGCGCCCGCGGCGCCATGATCACCGACGTGGCCATCCTGGTGGTGGCCGCCGATGACGGCATCATGCCCCAGACCGTGGAGTCCATCAACCACGCCAAGGCGGCCAACATCCCCATCATCGTGGCCATCAACAAGAT
>JBJEYO010000088.1:0-2114 GCA_051886935.1 Candidatus Enterenecus sp.
TGTGGTGGCTCTCACGGCGGCCAGAGCGGGCGGCAAAAGTGGGCCTGCGCATCTGCACGGCGGTGTACGCCGCGCTGGATATGTATCATTTAATCAGCCTGAGTTGGATCAAAACTATGATGTGAGAAGATGTGAGCAATGGAAAAGGTGTCAACACCGTAAAAGCGGTGGTCGCCGCCGCGGGCCTGCTGGCAGGCCTGTGGGGGTGAATGGGCAGGCTGATGGTCGGCTGGGCGGCCCGTATGTTGCCGGACAATATCAGCGGCACCGCCGCCTATAAGGCAGGAGAGTGGTCCAGCACCAGGGCCAGGGGGTGTCTGGCAAAGGCGGGCATGATCGTGGTGGCGCTGCAAGGAGTACCGCCTGGAGCTGCTGGATAAGTAATGCTTTCCGGGATGACTTCCGGCGTCCGAAATGACGCAAAAGGGCCCGTTGCAAAATGAACGGCCCAAAAAATAAGACGAGAGGCTGGCCCGTAAGGGCTGGCCTCTCGTCTTTATGCTTCGGGTTTACTCCTGCGCCATAGCCTTGGCGGCGGCGATGGCCTTCTCCTGGGCCGCGGGAGGACAATCCTCGTAGCGGACGAAGTGCAGGGTGAAGGAGCCGCGGGACTGGGTCATGGCCCGCAGGTCGATGGCGTAGCTCATCATCTCAGCCATGGGGACCTCGGCGGTGATCACCTGGTTGCCGCCCTCCACGGGGTCCATACCCATGACGCGGCCGCGGCGCTTGTTCAGGTCGCCGATGACGTCGCCCATGTAGCTGTCGGGGACGGTGACCTTCAGCTCGCCCACCGGCTCCAGCAGAACGGGGCTGGCCTCGGGCAGAGCGGCCTTGTAGGCCAGCTGAGCGGCGGTCTTGAAGGCGATTTCAGAGGAGTCCACCGGGTGGTAGCTGCCGTCGTACAGGGTGGCCTTCAGGTTCACCACCGGGTAGCCGGCCAGCACGCCGTGGACGCAGGCCTCCTTGATGCCCTTTTCAACGGCGGGGAAGAAGTTCTTGGGCACGGAGCCGCCGAACACTTCCTCGGCGAAGACGGGCTCCTCCTGGTCGGGGTTGGGATCGAAGCGGATCCACACATCGCCGAACTGACCGGAGCCGCCGGTCTGCTTCTTGTGGCGGCCCTGCTTGGACACGCTCTTGCGGATCTTCTCACGGTAGGCCACACGGGGCTCGGACAGCTCCGCGTCCACGCCGAAGCGGTTCTTCAGCTTGGACACCAGCACGTCCATCTGGATGTCGCCGGCGGTGGTGATGACCATCTGATGGGTCTCGCTGTTGTTGACCACGGTGAAGGTGGGGTCCTCCTCGTTCAGACGGCCCAGACCGGCGGCCACCTTGTCCTCCTGGCCCCGGGTCTTGGGGGTGATGGCCTTGGAGTAGTTGGGCTCGGCAAAGGGGATGGGGTCGATCTTCATGAACTTGCGGGCGTCGCACAGGGTGTCGCCGGTCTTGACACGGTCCATCTTGCCGATGGCGCCGATGTCGCCGCACATCAGCTCCTTGACCTCCTCGTTCTTCTTGCCCCGCATGATGTACAGGCGGCCCAGCTTCTCGTTCTGGCCGGTGGTGGAGTTCACCATGGTCATGTCGGGGGTCAGGTGGTCGGACAGCACCTTGACGAAGGAGAACTTGCCGTACTGGTCCACCACGGTCTTGAACACGAAGGCGGCGGGGACGGCGCCCTGGGAGACGATGAACTGGTCGGGCTCGCCCTCACGGTTGGTGCCGGAGTAGGGAATGCCCTCCAGGGGATTGGGCAGCAGGTCCACGATGGTGTCCAGCAGCATCAGGGTGCCCAGGCCGGTGTAGGCGGAGCCGCACACCACGGGGACCATGGAGCCGTCCCGCACACCATGGCGCAGGCCCTGCATGACCTCGGCGTAGGTGAACTCCTCACCGGAGAAGAACTTCTCCATGAACTCCTCGCTGGTCTCGGCCACGGACTCCATCAGCTGGCCGTAAATCTCATCCACCACGGACTTCTTGTCCTCGGGGATGGGGACCTCCACGCGCTTGTTGTCCCGGGGCTCATAGGCGCGCTTGTGCACCACGTCCACGATGCCGGTGACCTTCTTGCTGGAGTCCCAGATGGGAACCACCAGGGGGGCGAT
>JBJEYO010000089.1:0-11010 GCA_051886935.1 Candidatus Enterenecus sp.
CACGACCTGGAGATCCGCCCGGTGATCAACAAGATCGACCTGCCCGCCGCCGACCCCCAGCGGGTCAAGCACGAGATCGAGGACATCATCGGCCTGCCCGCCATGGACGCCCCGGAGATCTCCGCCAAGATGGGCATCAACATCGAGGCGGTGCTGGAGGACATCGTGCAGAACGTCCCCGCCCCCCAGGGGGACCCGGCCGCGCCGCTGAAGGCCCTCATCTTCGATAGCCAGTATGACCCCTACCTGGGCGTCATCGTGTACTTCCGCGTCATGGAGGGGTCCATCCGGCCCGGGATGCAGGTGCGGCTCATGGCCTCCGGCGCCGAGTACACGGTGCTGGAGTGCGGCTACCTCCATCCCCTGGGCATGGAGGCGGCTCAGGAGCTGCGGGCCGGCGAGGTGGGCTATTTCACCGCCTCCATTAAAAATGTAAAGGACACCCGTGTGGGCGACACCATCACCGAGGCCCAGCGGCCCGCGGCGGAGGCCCTGCCCGGCTACCGGCCGGTGCAGTCCATGGTGTACTGCGGCGTCTACACCGAGGACGGCTCCAAGTATCCCGACCTGCGGGACGCCCTGGAGAAGCTCCAGCTCAACGACGCCTCCCTGACCTTCGAGCCGGAATCCTCCATTGCCCTGGGCTTCGGTTTCCGCTGCGGCTTTCTGGGGATGCTCCACATGGAGATCATTCAGGAGCGGCTGGAGCGGGAGTTCGACCTGGACCTGGTGACCACCCTGCCCTCGGTCATCTATGAGGTCACCAAGACCGACGGCAGCGTGGTCAAGGTGGACAACCCCCATAATTACCCCGACCCGGGCACCATCTCCCAGGCCAGGGAGCCCTATGTGAACGTGTCCATTATCACCCCGCCGGAGTATGTGGGCAACATCATGCCCCTGTGCCAGGACCGCCGGGGCGAGTACAAGAACATGCAGTACCTGGACACCAACCTGGTGGAGCTCCACTATCTGATGCCCCTGAACGAGATCATCTACGACTTTTTTGACACCCTGAAGGCCCGCACCCGGGGCTACGCCTCCCTGGACTACGAGCTGGAGGGCTACCGCCCCTCCGATCTGGTGAAGGTGGACCTGCTTCTGAACGGCGACCAGGTGGACGCCCTCTCCTTCATCGCCCACCGGGACAAGGCCTACAAGCGGGCCCGGCGTATCTGTGAGAAGCTGAAGGAGAACATTCCCCGCCAGATGTTCGAGGTGCCCATCCAGGCGGCTATCGGCGGCAAGATCATCGCCCGGGAGACCATCAAGGCCCTGCGGAAGGACGTGCTGGCCAAGTGCTACGGCGGCGACATCACCCGGAAGAAGAAGCTGCTGGAGAAGCAGAAGGAGGGCAAGAAGAAAATGCGCTCCCTGGGCACAGTGCAGATGCCGACGGAGGCGTTTATGGCAGTATTGAAGCTGGACGAGGAATAAGGAGAGAACTATGGCATCCAAGGTTTATTTCGCGGATTTCCGCGCCACATTTCATGAGAACCTGCAGGAGAAGCTCACCCGCCTGATGAAGACCGCGGGCATGGGGGAGATCGACTTTGACCGCAAGTACGCGGCCATCAAAATGCACTTCGGGGAGCCGGGCAACCTGGCCTTCCTGCGGCCCAACTGGGCCAAGACCGTGGCGGACTTCATCAGGGAGCGGGGCGGCAAGCCTTTCCTCACCGACTGCAACACCCTCTATGTGGGCGGACGCAAGAACGGCCTGGACCACCTGGACTCCGCCTATCTCAACGGCTTTTCCCCACTGTCCACCGGCTGCCATGTGATCATCGCCGACGGCATCAAGGGCACCGATGAGGTCTATGTGCCTGTGGAGGGCGGAGAATATGTCACCGAGGCCAAGATCGGCCGGGCGGTGATGGACGCGGATGTGTTCATCTCCCTGACCCACTTCAAGGGCCATGAGCAGGCCGGCTTCGGCGGCGCACTGAAGAACATCGGCATGGGCTGCGGCTCCCGGGCGGGCAAGATGGAGATGCACTCCGCCGGCAAGCCGGATGTGGCCGCCAAGCGGTGCGTGGGCTGCGGCACCTGCACCAGGGTGTGCGCCCACGGCGCCATCACCGTGGCCGGAGGGAAGGCCTCCATCGACCACGGGAAATGCGTGGGCTGCGGCCGGTGCCTGGGCGTGTGCCCCACGGACGCGGTGCATTCCCGCTATGACGAGGCGGCGGACATCATGAACCGCAAGATCGCCGAGTACACCAAGGCGGTGGTGGACGGACGGCCCTGCTTCCACATCAGCCTGGTGATGGACGTGTCTCCCAACTGCGACTGCCACTCGGAGAACGACGCGCCCATCGTGCCCAACGTGGGCATGTTCGCCTCCTTTGACCCGGTGGCCCTGGACCAGGCCTGCGCCGACGCGGTAAACGCCATGCCCGTCAACCCCCACTCCGTGCTGGGCGGCCATGACCATGACTGCGGCTGCGATGGGGACCGGTTCTGCATGGCCCACCCGGACACCGACTGGAAGGTGCAGCTGGAGCACGGCGAGAAGCTGGGCCTGGGCACCCGGGAATACGAGCTGGTGCGGATCTGAGAAGCGGCTTCCGCCGCCGGAGGGGTGTCCCTCCGGCGGCGGAATTGTGTCCGGCGGTCTGCCGGGACACAAGAACTTGTGGCCGGGGAAAACCGGCAAAAAAACCTGAAAAAACCTCAAAAAACTGCTTGACTTTACCGCCGGGGCTGCTATATAATAATCGAGCGCCTGCATGGGCGCATGATGCGATGATGCGGGAGATTGCTCGGAGACGAGGTAACTTCCGCGGAGTATGTCCGTAATCGGGCGGCTGAGAAGCTCAGACCACGGCGTATATCGCCGAGGGTGGGTGAAACCGGCCAACTTTGATGTGCCGGTTTTATTCATGCCCCGGAGTGATACGCACGACAGCGTGGATGACCGCTTCTCACCGTACGGAGCGTGACCCAACGACACTTCGTATGTTTAAGGAGGAAAAAACCAAAATGGCAGCAAAAGAAATGATCCGCATCCGGCTGAAAGCCTATGACCATCAGCTCATCGACCAGGCCGCCGAGAAGATCGTGGACACCGCCAAGCGCAGCGGCGCCACCGTCTCCGGCCCCATCCCTCTGCCCACCAAGAAGGAGATCGTCACCATCCTGCGTTCTCCCCATGTCAACAAGGACAGCCGTGAGCAGTTCGAGCGCCGCACTCACAAGCGCCTCATCGATGTGATCAAGCCCTCCGCCAAGACTGTGGAGGCCCTGATGAGCCTGGAGCTGCCCGCCGGCGTGGAAATCGAAATTAAGCTGTAATCCGCCAGCGGATACATTTAATTTCAGACCTGACTCTTTCGGGAGCCGAACCAACCTGTCAGTACCGCAGTCCGCCGCGTTCTGAGGCGGACGGGTCAAGTCGGCCGAGCAATGACAGCCCAATGGTCAACTCGCCCGACCAATAACCTTTAAGGAGGAAAAAACAAATGGAAAAGGCCATTATCGGCAAGAAGCTGGGCATGACCCAGATCTTCGACGAAGCCGGCAAGGTCATCCCGGTCACCGTCATCCAGGCGGGCCCCTGCACCGTGGTGCAGAAGAAGACCGAGGAGAAGGACGGCTACACCGCCGTTCAGCTGGGATTTGAGGAAGTCCCCGAGCGCAAGCTGAGCAAGCCCGAGCTGGGCCACAGCAAGAAGGCCGGCAAGGCCCTGCGCGTCCTCAAGGAGTTCAAGCTTGATAACGCCGCCGAGCTGAATGTGGGCGACGAGATCAACGCCACCGTGTTCGCCGCCGGCGACCGTGTGGACATCACCGGCATCAGCAAGGGCCACGGCTACCAGGGCGCTGTGAAGCGCTGCGGCGGCCACATTCAGAAGATGACCCACGGCGGCGGCCCCGTCCACCGTCACGCGGGCTCCATGGGCTCCAGCACCGACCCCTCCCGCATCTTCAAGGGCCATAACGGCGCCGGCCAGATGGGCAACGAGCAGGTCACCGTCCTGAACCTGGACATCGTTCAGGTGGACGAGGAGCTGGGCGTCATCGCCGTGCGCGGCGCGGTCCCCGGCCCCAAGGGCGGCGTGGTCGCTCTGCGCAGCAGCGTGAAGAAGGTCTTCGAGAAGCACGCTTCCGAGGCCGGACGCGTCAATCCCCAGAAGCAGTCCGCCCGTGTCAATCCCCAGAAGGCCTCTGCGCGTAACAAGTGAGAAAGGAGAGAATGACAAATGCCTAAAGCTAACCTTTATAATATGGCCGGTAAGCAGATCGGCGAGGTCGAGCTCTCCGAGGCCGTCTTCGGCATTGAGCCCAACCAGTATGTGGTCCATGATGTGGTCAAGAACCACCTGGCCAACTGCCGCCAGGGCACTCAGAGCGCCCTGACCCGCGCCGAGGTTTCCGGCGGCGGCAGAAAGCCCTGGCGCCAGAAGGGCAGCGGCCGCGCCCGTCAGGGCTCCACCCGGGCTCCCCAGTGGACCCACGGCGGCATCGTGTTCGCCCCGAAGCCCCGGGATTACAGCTACACCCTGAACAAGAAGACCAAGCGCCTGGCTCTGAAGTCCGTCCTGTCCGCCAAAGCCGCCGAGGGCAACGTCCTGGTGGTGGATAGCCTGAGCATGGACGAGATCAAGACCAAGACCTTCCAGGGCTTCCTGAACGCCGTGGAGGCCAACAAGGCCGTTGTGGTCACTTCCTGCGGCAACGTGGTCAAGTCCGCCCGCAACATCCCCGGCGTGGTCACCACCCCCGCCACCCTGATCAATGTCTATGACATCGTCAACGCCAACCAGCTCATCGTGGACAAGGCTGCGCTGGCCACCATCGAGGAGGTGTTCGCCTAATGAAGACCGCTTACGACATCATTAAGCGCCCCATCGTCACCGAGCAGTCCATGATGGAGGCCGCCTCCAAGAAGTACACCTTTGAGGTTGCCAAGGACGCCAACAAGATCGAGATCGCCAAGGCGGTGGAGGAGATCTTCGGTGTGAAGGTCGCTAAGGTCAACACCCTGAACATGCAGGGCAAGGCCAAGCGCATGGGCCGCTATCCCGAGGGCCGCCGGGCCAGCTGGAAGAAGGCCATGGTCACCCTGACCGCCGATTCCAAGACCATCGAGTTCTTCGAAGGCATGGTGTAAGGAGGATAACGAAAAATGGCTATTAAGACTTATAAGCCCACAACGCCCTCCCGCCGTCACATGACTGTGTCCGCCTTCGAGGGCATCGACAAGAAGGCCAAGCCTGAGCGCAGCCTGATCGAGAATCTGAAGAAGAACGCCGGCCGCAACAGCTACGGCCGCATCACCGTCCGCCACCGCGGCGGCGGCAACAAGCGCAAGTACCGCATCATCGACTTCAAGCGGGACAAAGAGGGCACCGCCACTGTCGTCAGCCTGCAGTACGATCCCAACCGCTCCGCCAACATCGCCCTCATCAAGTATGAGGACGGCGAGCTGCGGTATATCCTGGCCCCCGTGGGCCTGAAGCCCGGCCACATCATCATGACCGGCCCCGACGCCGACATCCTGCCCGGCAACTGCCTGCCCATCTCCAAGATCCCCGTGGGCGAAATGATCCACTGCATCGAGATCTATCCCGGCAAGGGCGCCCAGCTGGCCCGCTCCGCCGGCGTGGCCGCTCAGCTGATGGCCAAGGAGAACGGCATGGCTCAGATCCGCCTGCCCTCCGGCGAGGTCCGCCTCATCCGCGAGGAGTGCAAGGCCACCGTGGGCCAGGTCGGCAACACCGACTGGGCCAACATCCACATCGGCAAGGCCGGCCGCAGGCGCCACATGGGTTGGCGGCCCACCGTCCGCGGCTCCGTCATGAACCCCAATGACCACCCCCACGGCGGCGGCGAGGGCCGCGCGCCCGTCGGCCGTCCCGGCCCTGTCACTCCCTGGGGCAAGCCTGCTATGGGCTACAAGACCCGCAAGGGCAAGAACCCCACCAATAAGTTCATCGTGAAGCGTCGCAACGAGAAGTAAGGAGGCAAGTAAATATGAGCAGATCCATTAAAAAAGGCCCGTATGTTGCCCCGGAGCTTCTGAAGCGGGTCGAGGAAATGAACGCCAAGAACGAGAAGAAGGTCCTGAAGACCTGGAGCCGCAGCTCCACCATCTTCCCCGCCTTCGTCGGCCACACCATCGCCGTCCACGACGGCCGCAAGCATGTCCCCGTGTATGTCACCGAGGATATGGTCGGCCACAAGCTGGGCGAGTTTGCTCCCACCCGTACCTTCCGGGGTCACGCGGGCAGCAAGACCGGTAAGTAAGGAGGAGAGACAGAATGGAAGCTAAAGCGACCCTGAGATACATTCGTATCTCTCCCCGCAAGGTCGGCATCGTCTGCGACCTGATCCGCGGCAAGAGCGTGGCCGAGGCCATGAACATCCTTGCTCTGACTCCCAAGGCTGCCGCCGAGCCTCTGGCCAAGCTGGTCAAGAGCGCCGCGGCCAACGCCGAGAACAATCACGGCATGGATCCTGAGAAGCTGTATGTGTCCACCTGCTATGTGGCCCCCGGCCCCATCATCAAGCGGATGCGCTTTGCCTCTCGTGCCCGGGTGCACCGCGTCGAGAAGCGCACTTCTCACATCACCGTCGCCGTGAGCGAGCGCTAAAGAAGGAGGTCAAGAGTAATGGGACAGAAAGTTAACCCCCACGGCCTGCGCGTGGGCGTCATCAAGGACTGGGACTCCCGTTGGTATGCCCGCGATGAAAAAGTGGGCGACCTCCTGGTTGAGGACTACAATCTCCGCCGTCAGCTGAAGAAGCGCCTGTACGCCGCCGGCGTGCCCAAGATCGAGATCGAGCGCGACAACGCCAGAGTCCGCATCTATGTGCACTGCGCCCGGCCCGGCATGATCATCGGCAAGGGCGGCGAGGAGATCGAGAAGCTGCGTGCCGAGCTGGAGAAGCAGCTGGGCAAGCCTGTGGCTCTGAACATCGTCGAGGTGAAGAACGTGGATACCGACGCCCAGCTGGTGGCTGAGAGCATCGCTCAGCAGCTGGAGAAGCGTATCGCCTTCCGCCGCGCCATGAAGAACGCCATGGGCCGCGCTATGCGCATGGGCGCCCTGGGCATCAAGGTCCAGGCCTCCGGCCGCCTGAACGGCGCCGAGATCGCCCGCGTGGAGCACTATCACGACGGCACCATCCCCCTGCAGACCATCCGTGCCGACATCGACTACGGCTTTGCCGAGGCTGCCACCACTTACGGCCGCATCGGCATCAAGGTGTGGATCTACAAAGGCGAGGTGCTCACCCAGACCCTGCGCACCACTCCCCGCACCATCGACACCAAGAACTACAAAGAGCGCGAGCAGCGTCCCCGCCGGGACCGCCGCGACGGCGACCGCCGTCAGGGCGGGTTCAACCGTCAGGGCGGTGACCGCCGCCAGGGCAGTTTCAACAATAACCGCCAGGGCGGCAGCCGTCCCGCCGGCAACCGCACCGCTGCTCCCAAGGAAGGAGGCGCCCAGTAATGCTGCTGCCTAAGAGAGTTAAATACCGCCGCGTGCATCGCGGCCGCATGACCGGCGTCGCCACCCGCGGCAACAAGGTTGCTTACGGCGAGTGGGGCCTGCAGGCCACCGAGCCCGCCTGGCTGACCGGCAACCAGATTGAGGCTGCCCGTATCGCCATGACCCGTTACACCAAGCGTGGTGGTAAGGTCTGGATCAAGGTGTTCCCCGACAAGCCCGTCACCAAGAAGGCCCTGGGTACCCGTATGGGTTCCGGTAAGGGCGCGCCCGAGTACTGGGTGGCCGTGGTGAAGCCTGGCCGTGTGCTGTTTGAGATCGCCGGCGTCTCCGAGGAGACCGCCCGCGAGGCTCTGCGTCTGGCTAGCCACAAGCTGCCCATCAAGTGCAAGATCGTTCAGAAAGAGTCCGAGAATGGTGGTGAATGAAGATGAAAGCTAACGAAGTCCGTAAGATGAGCACCGCCGAGCTTGAGACCAAGCTGGTGGAGCTGAAGAAGGACCTGTTCAACCTCCGTCTTCAGCACGCCACCAATCAGCTCGACAACCCCATCCGCATCGCGGAAGTCAAGAAAGACATTGCCCGCGTGAAAACCATCCTGCGTGAGCAGCAGAGCCGATAAGGAGGATTAAACGATGAGTGAAGTGAGAACCTCTTCTCGTAAGACCAGAGTCGGCCTGGTGGTTTCGGACAAGATGGACAAGACCGTTGTGGTCGCCATCGCCGACCGCGTGGCCCATCCTCTGTATAAGAAGATCGTCAAGAGAACCTATAAGCTGAAGGCCCATGACGAGCTGAATCAGTGCGGCGTGGGCGACCGCGTCCGGGTGATGGAGACCCGCCCCCTGTCCAAGGACAAGCGCTGGCGCGTGGTCGAGATCATCGAGAAGGCGAAGTAAGGAGGTGCCAGTATGATTCAGGAAGAAAGCTATCTGAAGGTTGCCGACAACACCGGCGCCAAGGAGATCAAGGCCATCCGCGTACTGGGCGGCTCCAAGCGTAAGTTTGGCAATATCGGCGATGTGATCGTCGCCTCTGTCCGCAAGGCTCAGCCCGGCGGCCAGGTCAAGAAGGGCGATGTGGTCAAGGCCGTTATCGTCCGCACCACCCGCGGCGTCCGCCGCGCCGACGGCAGCTATGTCCGTTTCGACGACAACGCCGCCGTCCTCATCAAGGAAGACAAGAACCCCCGCGGCACCCGTATCTTTGGGCCCGTGGCCCGCGAGCTGCGCGACAAGGATTACATGAAGATCCTGTCCCTGGCTCCCGAAGTCCTGTAAGGGGGGTAACGAGGTATGAGCATGAATGTGAAGAAGAACGATACCGTCGTTGTCCTGTCCGGCAAGGATAAGGGCAAGAAGGGCAAGGTCCTCTCCGTTGATCCCCAGTCCCGCAAGGTCGTGGTGGAGAAGGTCAATCTGGCCTCCCGTCACCAGAAGCCCCGCAAGCAGGGCGAGGAGGGCGGCATCATCCAGAAGGAGACCCCGCTGTACGCCAGCAAGGTCATGACCGTGTGCCCCAAGTGCGGCAAGCCCACCCGCGTGGCCCACAAGGTCACCGACGGCAAGAAGGTCCGCGTCTGCAAGCACTGCGGCGCTGAAATCTGAGAAGGAGGAGGAGTAAGAAATGGCTAACCCCAATCTGAAGGTGAAGTACACCAACGAGATCGCTCCTGCTCTGATGCAGAAGTTCGGCTACAAGTCCACCATGCAGATCCCCCGGATCGAGAAGGTGGTCGTCAACTGCGGCTGCGGCGAGGCCCGCGACAACGCCAAGGTCCTGGACTCCGTGGTGAACGATCTGGCCACCATCACCGGCCAGAAGCCCGTCATCACCAAGGCCAAGAAGTCCGTGGCTAACTTCAAGCTGCGTGAGGGCATGCCCATCGGCGCCAAGGTCACCCTGCGTCAGGACAAGATGTGGGAGTTCCTGGACCGCCTGTTCAACGTGGCCCTGCCCCGTGTCCGCGACTTCCGCGGCATCAACCCCAACGCCTTCGACGGCCGCGGCAACTATGCCCTGGGCCTGAAGGAGCAGCTGATCTTCCCTGAGATCGAGTACGACAAGATCGACAAGATCCGCGGCATGGACATCGTCATCTGCACCACCGCCCAGACCGACGAGGAGGCCAAGGAGCTGCTGACCCTTCTGGGCGCGCCCTTTGCCACCAACGGTTAATAGGAGGAAGATCAAATGGCTAAGAAATCTATGATCCTGAAGGCTCAGGCCGAGCCCAAGTTCTCCACCCGCCGCAACAACCGCTGCAAGATCTGCGGCCGTCCCCACGCCTATCTCCGCAACTACGGCATCTGCCGTATCTGCTTCCGGGAGCTGGCTTATAAGGGGCAGATCCCCGGCGTCAAGAAGGCGTCTTGGTAAATCTCGTTTCGCCATGCAGCGTTATGCCGGCTTGACATACCGATGTATGCCTGCGCCGTCACGCCTTGCCTGACAAAACGATCTTCACCAATCCGCGGCATTTCAGCCGTCCGCGCCTTGTCTGGCGAAAAATTTCCGGCGGAAGCCGGCGTCTTGGTAAATCTCGTTTCGCCATGCTGCGTTGTGGCGATGAACGACCTTCGCCAATCCGAAGCACCAAAGTCCCGCTTTGGCGGGGCGGAGGGCAACAACTGATAGCGTAACATCGGCTTCTGCCGGGCGGAAAGATCCCCCGGCAGGAGCTGATTTGCCGCTTTTTTGTCCACGCAACCGTGTGTGCGCCGCGGAAAATACTTGCACCTGCTGGAAAGGTGCGGTATAATAAATTGCTTGCGCACCGGGGGATAACCCCAAAAACGCTCTCAACGCATCCGGGAGTGTCGGAAACGCCGTAAACTATGGGACAGCCTCTCATGGGTACGGGGATCTCCGGGACGGAGAGAGCGCGGCACAGGTCAGATCTTCAGCTTCCTGTATTGGAATCTGAGGTTTGATATAAAATCCCGCGGAACGCGGAAAGACGGACAAAAGGTCGCAGACGATGCCTAACCTGCGATACCTTTCCGCCTGTACCTGAGAAGCGCGTAGCCGTTGCGAGCAGCGCGGATGGAGCGGAGCGAGGACGTCGGAAAGCCGGAAACGGCTGACCAGAGCCCGAGTCGAAGCGAAGCCACGCGTTGCGAGTAGGCGGAGCGTGACAGACCAGGTAAACTTTTAATAGGAGGTAAAAGACTCATGCAAATCACTGATCCCATTGCGGATATGCTCACCCGGATCCGCAACGCGAACAACGCCAAGCATGACACCGTGGATGTTCCTGCTTCGAACATGAAGAAGTCTATCGCCCAGATTCTGCTGGACGAGGGCTATATCAAGAACTTCCAGATCATCAACGACGGTACTCAGGGCGTTATCCGCATCACTCTCAAGTATCTGCAGCCCGGCAAGGAGAAGGCTCTGACCGGTCTGCGCCGGGTGTCCAAGCCCGGCCTGCGCGTCTATGCCGGTGCCGACGAGCTGCCCCGCGTGCTCCACGGCCTGGGCATCGCCATCGTCTCCACTTCCAAGGGCGTCATGACCGACAAGAAGGCCCGCGAGGCCCATGTCGGCG
>JBJEYO010000090.1:0-2082 GCA_051886935.1 Candidatus Enterenecus sp.
TGGCAGGCCTTATCTCAGTTCGCTTCTGTGTAACACATCATTGACAAACCTACATCCGCGGGGACGCGCCGGGCGGATTTGCCCGTTTTTTTGCCCGCGGCACCCATTTTGCCCCCTCCGCATAGGTTAAAACGAAGTCATTTCAGAAAGGGGCATCCCATATGACACAGACACAGTACTTTCTGGGGGCCAACTCGCCCTCAGGGTTTTATTCCCTCTACTCTGAGCTGTCCGACCCGGAGCGGATCAACGCCCTGTACATACTCAAGGGCGGCGCGGGCTGCGGCAAGTCCTCCCTCATGCGGCGTGTGGCCCGCCACGCCCAGGCCGCCGGGCTGGACACCCAGCTCATTCTCTGCTCCGGCGACCCGGATTCCCTGGACGGGGTCCTCCTGCCGGAAAAGGGCATCGCCGTGGTGGACGGCACCGCCCCCCATGTGGTGGAGGCCAACTGCCCCGGGGCGGTGGAGACCTATGTGGACCTGAGCCGGTTCTACGACCACCAGGCCCTCCAGCCGGTGAAGGCGGAGCTGCTGGCCGTCACGGCGGAGTACAAGGGCCACTACAAGCAGGCCTACCGCTGCCTGGGGGCGGCGGGGGAGCTGCGCCGCAATCTGACGGAGGCTGCCGACAGCGAGGAGCTGCGCCAGCGCCTGTACAAGCGGGCCCGCGGCATCATCGGCCGGGAGCTGAAGCGCACCGGCACTGGCACCGGCCGGATAGACCGGCGGTTCCTGTCCGCCCTCACCTACCGGGGCGCCCTGACCCTGTGGGACACGGTGGAGGCCCAGGCGAGCCGGGTCTACGAGCTGGCGGACAGCCACGGCATGGCCCACCACCTCCTGACGCCCATTCTCACCGCCGCCCTGGCCGCCGGGCACGACGCGGTGGCCTGCCCCGACCCCATGGCCCCCGACCGGCTGGCCCACCTGATCCTCCCCGGCCTGTCCCTGGCCTTCGTCACCTCCACGGCGGAGCAGCCCTGGCCCCACCGGGCCTACCGCCGCCTGCGGCTGGACGCCATGGCCGACCCGGATGAGCGCCGGGCCAGCCGGCCCCGGCTGCGCTTCACCCGCAAGGTGGCCGACGCCCTAACGGGCGAGGGGGTGGCCGGACTGGAGCAGGCCAAAGCCGCCCACGACAAGCTGGAGGCTCTCTACAACCCCCATGTGGATTTTCAGGGGGTCTACGACCTGGCCGACCGCCTGGCCGACCAGATTCTGGCCCAGTAAACAAGGCCCTCGGGGGCGTCCGGACAGACGCCCCCGAGGGCCGCTCCGCTGTAGGCTCACAGCCAGTCGTTCACCACATCCCGCAGGGTGGTGGGGGTCACGCCTCCCGCCGTCACCTTTCCGCACAGCTCGTCGATTCTGGCGATGCTGCAGGTGATGTGGGGCACCGAGGCGCTCTCGCCGCCCTCCTCCGCCACCCGCAGGCCGTAGCTCTCACAGGCAAAGGGACCCACATCCATCTCGTCGATGACCACATAGTAATCATAGCTGTGGGCCCTGCCCGACTGGTCCTCCAGCGTCAGTTTTTTGAACAGCAGTTCTCTCATTGCCGGTCTCTCTCCTTCCATCTGTGAGCACAGTATGGCATGGCCTTTTTCCCCATTTCAAGCAAAACAAATCGCAAGTTTCGACATGTTTCGACACCGCCGCAAAATGTGGTGTCTCCCCCGTTTCAGCCCTCCAAGCCCTTGATTTCACTGAAAGTCAAAACCTCCGGCTAAGCCGGAGGCTTGCATGAGCCCTATAAGGGCATAATACAGGCGACGCCCCTTAAGGGGCCCTGAAAGGTTTGCCAACCGCATTTCTTTTTCGGGCTACCCCTTAAGGGGTGTTTAATTTGCTTACTTATACTCGCGCCCCGTAAACGGGTCAACGAATTCTTTCAGTCCAATCTGATCTGCCATTTGGTCTGACTCCAACTGGTTTCGAATATATTCAGATACTTGCTTTTTGTTGCGCCCTACTGTATCCACATAGTACCCTCTTGCCCCAAAATGGCGGTTCCCGTACTTATATGTGAACTACCCATGACTGAAGTCACGGGCTTCAAGGAGACGAGTCCCCTCTCTTT
>JBJEYO010000091.1:0-10811 GCA_051886935.1 Candidatus Enterenecus sp.
GTCATCGGGTCATCAGCACATCCCGGTAGAAGGCGTCCATCTCCTCCTTGGTGGGGAAGGTGGCCATGTACATCTGGTTGCCCATGGCGCCGGAGAGCACATCGGGAATGCGGCCCACCATGCGCATGCTGGCGGCGTACCTGTCCAGCACCTCCTGGTGGCTGAGGACGAAGTTCTTGCCGTCCCGCCGCCCGGCGTAGGCGCAGTAGGCGTGCTCGCCCTCCGGCATGGTGGAGCGGTCGAAGGCGATCATATCCGCCCAGATCTTGTACACGTTGGTGGAGTGGGCATAGTCGATCATGTCGGGGGTGAAGCCGCCGCAGGGGCGCATGTTGACCTCCAGGGCCACGATCTGCCCCTTCTTGCCCAGGCTCTCCTGGTCCCGGGTCAGGCGGAAGAACTCAAAGTGGACAAAGCGGCTCTTCACGCCGAAGGCCTTCACCGTGTCCCGGCCGGCCTTTCGGGTGTCCTCGGGCAGCTCCTTCACGATGTAGTAGACCGAGTTGCCGTCCTCGTTGACCACGTCCATCAGGGAGGAGACGGTGACGTTGCCCGTCTCAAACATGGGCTGGCCCTGGGAGTCGATAACGGCGTCGTAGGAGTTGACCTCGGCGCAGACGAACTCCTCCATGATGTAGGGCACACCCTCCATCCGGGTGGCCAGGAAGTTCCGCAGGTCGTCGTCGCAGGTCAGCTTGTAGGTGGAGGAGGCGCCCACGCCGTTGTCCGGCTTGACCACCACGGGGTAGCCCACCTCCTTGATGAAGGCCAGGCAGCCCTCCGGGTCGTCCACCAGGTGGTAGCGGGCGGCGGGAATGCCGGCCTTGGCGTAGAACTCCTTCATCCGGGACTTGTACTTGATGCGGGGGATGTCCTCCTCCTGGAAGCCGGAGGTGATGTGGAAGGCGGTGCGGAGCATGGCGTCCCGCTCCAGCCAGTACTCGTTGTTGGACTCCAGCCAGTCGATGGGTCCGTACTTGAAGATGAAGAAGGCCACGGCGCGGTAGACCTCGTCGTAGTTCTCCAGAGTGCTGACCTTGTAATATTCGTTCAGGCTGCCCCTCAGCTCGGGGGAGAGCTGGTCATAGGGCTGGTCGCCGATGCCCAGCACGTTCAGGCCGTTGTTCTTCAGCTCACGGCAGAACTGCCAGTAGTTGGTGGGAAAATTGGGAGAGATAAAGACAAAGTTTTTCATATTCATTCCAGCTTCCTTTCAGCGCGGTCAGTTTTTCAGCAGATAGGGGAGGAAGTAGGCCACCTGCTTGTACCACCAGTCCCAGTCGTGCTTCACGTCGTGGCCCCAGTAGTCCACCCAGGCCAGGATGCCCTTCTCCTCCAGGATGCGCTGGAGCTGCCGGGTGCTGTCCGGCACCTCCCAGTCCCCCTGGCCCACGCAGATGACGGCGTCGTGCCGGTTGTACTGCTGGATGAAGGGGTGGTCGGCGGGCATACCAGCCAGGTAGTGGACGGGGGAGTTGCGGTAGACCACCTCGTCCATGTAGCCGTCGAAACCGTAGTCGGCGGTGTAGATACCGCTGAGGGCCAGCAGGCAGTCGAACAGGTCGGGGCGGCGGAAATAGAGGTTGGCGGCGTGGGTGGCACCCAGGCTGCACCCGAAGGCCATGATACCGGGGAAGCCGGTCCAGCCGTTGTGCTGGTTGGCCACAGAGCGCATGAAGGGCACCATCTCATCGGTGATGTAGTTCATCCACTGCTCGTGCCGCCGCGCCCGCCAGTAGGGGTCGCCGCTCTTGTTGGACCAGGTCTCCCCGTCCAGAGTGTCGATGGAAAAGACCATCACCTGGCCGGACTCGATCCAGGGGGCCCAGGCGTCGGTCATGTGAAAGTTTTCAAAATCGAAGAACCGGCCGTTCTGGCAGGGGATGAACAGGGCCGGACGGCCGGCGTGGCCGTAGACCTTGCACTCCATATCCCGGCCCAGGGCCTGGCTGTATCCTTTGTAATACTGCGTTTCCATGATGTTCCTCCGTCAATCCGGCTCATAGAGCAGGGTATTCATGAAAAAGGGGATCTGCCGCTCCCAGCTGGCCTCGCAGTGGCTGCCGCCGGGGACGATGCGGCTGGTGAGCGCCGCGCCCCGCTCCAGCAGGGCCTCCGTCACCTGGCCGAACCGGCGGAGCATTCCGGGGTGGTTGTCCAGCTCCTCAGAGCCGTAGTCCATGTAGACCACGGTGCCGGGCCGGAGGCGGGCGGAGCCGACCAGCTTGTCAAAGGGCTCCTGGGCCCACCAGAGGGAGGGGGAGAGGGCGGCGGCCCGGGAGAAAAAGCGGTTGTATTTCAGCACGGCGTACAGGCTCATAAGCCCGCCCATGGAGCTGCCGGCGATGAAGGTGTGCTCCCGGCCGGGGAGGGTGGGGAAGCGCCCGTCCACCTCCGGCTTGAACTCCTTCACCAGCCAGTCCATGGTGGTCTTGCCACGGCCCCGGATGCGGCCGAACTCCGGCGTGGTGAAGGAGAAGGGGGCGTACTCGCTGAGCCGCCCGTGGTCGGGGGAGTGGTTGCACTCCACGGCGGCCACGATGATCTGGGTCTCCGTAGCGTCCAGGTAATCCCCCATGCCCCAGCTCTTGCCGTAGGTGGCGTGCTCGTCAAAAAAGACGTTGTGGCCGTCGAACATATACAGCACAGGGTAGCGCAGGTCAGGGTCGTCCTGCCAGCTGTCGGGGATGTAGGCGTAGGCCCGCCGGGGCTCTCCGCCGGTGAGCTGGGGGATGGTGATGTTCCAGGTTTCGATCATGCGGGGTCGGTCTCCTTGTGAATTCAGATGAAAGACAGTTTAGCACAGCAGGCGGAAAATGGCAAGGCGGGATGGGGCGCGCTGCCGCTTACAGCAGCACCACGCCGGCCTCCCGGCAGGCGGTGAGGGTCTGCTCATCCCACACGCTGGCCTGCACCTCGCCGATGTGGGCCTTGCCCAGCAGGAACATGGACACCCGGCTCTGGCCGATGCCGCCGCCGATGGTCAGGGGCAGCTTGCCCTCCAGCAGCAGCTTGTGGAAGGGCAGCGAGCGCCGGTCGTCGCACCCGGCGGCGGTCAGCTGCCGGTCCAGGGACTCGGGGCTCACCCGGATGCCCATGGAGGAGATCTCAAAGGCCCGCTCCAGCACCGAGTTCCAAACCAGAATGTCGCCGTTCAGGTCCCAGTCGTCATAGTCGGGGGCACGGCCGTCGTGAGGTTTGCCGGACTTCAGGGCTCCGCCGATGCCCATGAGGAAGGTGGTGGGGTGGTCCTTCACCCAGGCGTCCTCCCGCTCCTTGGGGGTCAGGTCGGGCCAGCGGTCCTCCAGCTCCTGGGCGGTGACGAAGGACACCGCCCGGTCGATGAGGGGCAGGGGGGTGAGCTGAGGAAACACCGAGCGCAGGGTGGCCTGGGTGTCCGCCAGGGCGTTCACAATGGTGGACACGGTCTCCTTTAAGTATTCCTCGTTCCGGTCCCGGGGGGCGATGACCTTCTCCCAGTCCCACTGGTCCACGTAGACCGAGTGGAGATTGTCCAGCTCCTCGTCCCGGCGGATGGCGTTCATGTCGGTGTACAGCCCCTCGCCCACGGAGAACTGGTAGCGGTACAGGGCCATGCGCTTCCACTTGGCCAGGGAGTGGACCACCTGGGCGTCCCGTCCGGCGGCGGGGATGTCGAAGGACACCGGGCGTTCCACCCCGTTCAGGTCATCGTTCAGGCCGGTGGAGGCCTCCACGAACAGGGGGGCGGACACCCGGCGCAGGCGGAGGGCGCCCCCCAGATTGTCCTCAAACAGCCGCTTTAACAGGCCGATGGCCTTTTGGGTGTCGTACAGGTTCAGGCAGGGGGCGTACCCCCGGGGAATGACGGTGCTCAACATGGCTTTGCTCCTTTAACTTGCTAAATTTTTATCATTATACCTGTTTCAAGGGAAAATTGCAATCCAAATCGAATTGTATTTTGCGCGGCGGCATGTTATAATGTGCACAATGAGTTTTTTCCATCATTTTGTAAAGGAGATGGACCCCATGGTCCCTGATTTTGAAGCCAAGCTCAACGAGTACGCCCACCTGCTGGTGGAGGTGGGCCTGAACCTCCAGCCGGGGCAGACCCCCCGGATCAATACCGGCGTGGACTGCGCCCCTCTGGCCCGTATGTGCGCCGCCGCCTGCTATGAGAAGGGCGCCCGGGATGTGATCGTGGACTGGCGTGACGAGGTGTGCACCCGGGAGCGCTACCTCCATGCCGACGAGGCGGTGTTCTCTGAATTCCCCGACTACCTGGCCGCCAAGTTTGACTGGATGCTGGACAAGGGGTGCCCCAACCTGTCCATTGTGGGGGAGGACCCGGAGATGCTCAAGGGGGTGGACCCCAACCGCATCCGCGCCAGCCAGCTGGCCTCCGCCGGACCCACCAAGCCCTGGCACGACGCCATGATGGCCAGCCGGTACCAGTGGTGCGTCGGCGCCTACCCCACCCGTTCCTGGGCCGCCAAGGTCTTCCCGGACAAGAGCCCGGAGGACGCCCTGGACGCTCTGTGGGAGGCCGTGTTCGCCGTCTGCCGCATCAACGGGGACGGGAAGGGCGTGGAGCGCTGGAAGGAGCATGTGGAGACCACCGCCCGCCGGGCCAAGCTGCTCAACGACTACAACTTCAAGACCCTGCACTACACCAACTCACTGGGCACCGACCTGACCGTCACCCTGCCGGAGAACCACGTGTGGGCCGGCGGCAGTGAACTGAGCGGCGGCGGTGTGGAGTTCGTGGCCAACATCCCCACGGAGGAAATCTTCACCGCCCCCCGTTGGGACGGGGTGAACGGCCGGGTGTACGCCGCCCTGCCCCTGGCCCTGGACGGCAATCTGGTGAAGAACTTCTGGATGGAGTTTAAGGACGGAAAGATCGTGGATGTCCATGCGGAGGAGGGCGAGGAGATTCTGCGCAACTCCATCGCCATGGACGAGGGTTCCTCCTATCTGGGCGAGGTGGCCCTGGTGCCCTTCGACTCCCCCATCAACAACACCGGCGTTTTGTTCTTTGAGACCCTGTTTGACGAGAACGCCTCCTGCCACCTGGCCTTCGGCGCGGCCTATCCCACCTGCGTGAAGGGCGGCGAGGAGCTCAGCGAGGAGGAGCAGAAGGCGGCGGGCCTCAACCAGTCCCACAACCATGTGGACTTCATGGTGGGCACCCGCGATCTGTCCATCGTGGGCACTACCCACGACGGGAAGGAGATTCCTGTGTTCGTGGACGGCAATTTTGCCTTCTGAGACGCCATGAGAGTGTACAGCGCCCAAAACAAGGCGGCCTGGGAGTACAGCGCTTATGATTTCTGGGTCAAAGAGGCCGGACTTCCCGCCGTCAGGGCGGCAAAGATCAAGGCCGACCCCGTCGGCGCGCTGAAACGGTATGCCGCGTACTTTGATACCTATGAGGGCGTTCGGGTGGCGAACATCTGCGGCTCCTGCGGCAAGAAGGCAATCCCTCTGGCGCTGCTGGGCGCCGGGGTGACGGTGTTCGACATCTCGGAGGACAACCGGAGATATGCCCTGGAGCTGGCGGAGGCCGCCGGGACCCGGATCGGGTACGAGGTGTGCGACATCCTGGAGATCGACCTGGAGCGGTTCGGCGGCCGGTTCGATGTGGTGTTCATGGAGGGCGGTGTTCTGCACTATTTCCATGACATCGGGGAATTCATGGGCATCATGCACGACCTGCTGCGGCCCGGCGGGAAGCTGATCTGCAGCGATTTCCACCCCTTCGGCAAGATCGCCGATATTGTGGGCGTTCAGCAGCCGGGCGGCGATTACTTCGCCGATGAGGTATTTGAAGGGGAAATGGCCCACGCCCGCTTTTATGCGGAAGAAATACGAAAGACCTTTCCCACGTGCAGCTACCGGAAATACACCCTGAGCGAGATCATCAACGGGGTGATCGGCAGCGGCTTTGTCCTGCGGCGGTTCGACGAGCATCCGGCCTGGACGGACCCGAAACTGCCGGGCGAGTTCACTTTGACGGCCGACAGGCTCTGATGATCTGATCATACAAGAATTAAGAATATGGAGGGTTTACCATGGACTACAAGCAGACCTATGAACACTGGCTCAATTCCCCCGCGCTGTCCCCCGAGGAGAAGGCGGAACTGACCGCCATTGCCGGGGACGAAAAGGAGATCGAATCCCGGTTTTTCTCTCAGCTTGAGTTCGGCACCGCCGGCCTCCGCGGCACCATGGGCGTGGGCTTGTACCGCATGAACGTCCATGTCATCCGCCACGCCACCCAGGCCTTCGCCCAGGTCATCCTGGAGGAGGGCGAGGCGGCTGTGGCCAAGGGCGTGGCCGTCTGCTTCGACTGCCGCAACAACTCCGATTCCTTTGCCCGGGAGGCCGCCTGCGTCATGGCCGCCAACGGCATTCCCGTGCGCCTGTTCGAGTCCCTGCGCCCCACCCCCGAGCTGTCCTTCGCCATCCGGGAGTACGGCTGCACCGCCGGTATCAACATCACCGCCAGCCACAACCCCAAGGAGTACAACGGCTACAAGGTCTACTGGTCCGACGGCGCCCAGCTCCCGCCCCAGCACGCCGCCGCTATCGCCCAGCGCATGGTGGAGCTGGACGTGTTCGACGGCCCCCGCACCATGGACTATGACCAAGCCGTGGCGGAGGGGAAGATCACCCTTATGGGCGAGGAGACCGACGAGAAGTTCCTGGCCAATGTGATGGGTCAGGTCAACGACAGGGCCGCGGTGGAGGCGGTGGCCGATACCTTCAAGATGGTGTACACCCCCTTCCACGGCACCGGCTACAAGCTGATTCCGGAGGCCCTGTGCCGCCTGGGCATGAAGCATGTCATCTGCGTGCCCGAGCAGATGGTCATTGACGGCGACTTCCCCACCGTGGTCTCCCCCAACCCGGAGAACCCGGAGGGCTTCTACCTGGCCGTGGACCTGGCCAAGAAAGAGGGCGCCGACTTCATCCTGGGCTCCGACCCCGATGCCGACCGCGTGGGCATCATGGTTCGCACCGGCGACGGCGAGTTCAAGGTGCTCACCGGCAACCAGACCGGCGTGCTGCTGCTGGACTACCTCATCGGGGCCAAGAAGCGGGCCGGTACCCTGCCCGCCAACGCCGTGGCCCTGAAGACCATCGTCACCACCGAGATGGCCCGGAAAGTGGCGGAGACCAACGGCGTCACCTGCTACGACACCTTTACCGGCTTCAAGTTCATGGCCGAGAAGAAGAACGCCCTGGAGGCCGCGGGGGAGGGCAAGGTCATCTTCTCCTATGAGGAGTCCTACGGCTACATGATGGGCGACTATGTGCGGGACAAGGACGCCGTCACCGCCGCCCTGGTCCTGACCGAGATGGCCGCCTGGTACGCCGGCCAGGGCATGACCCTGTATGACGCCCTGATGGCCCTGTACGAGAAGTACGGCGACTACGGCGAGCGGACCATGAACCTGGTCATGCCCGGCCTGGACGGCCTGAAGAAGATGGCCGCCCTCATGGCCGAGCTGCGGGAGCATCCGCCGGTGGAGATCGGCGGCACCGCCGTGGCCCAGTGGAAGGACTACAAGGACGGCAGCGTGGTGGACGCGGCCACCGGCGAAAAGAGCGCCATGGAGCTGTCCGGCTCCAACGTGCTGCGCTACGAGCTGGTGGACGGTACCTCCGTCATCGTCCGTCCCTCCGGCACCGAGCCCAAGGTGAAGGTGTACATCCTGGCCAAGGGCGACAGCCGCGCCGACTGCGACGACCGGGTGGCCCGCTATTCCGCCTGGGCCGAGAGCCTGCAGAAGTAAGGGAACGTGAGACAACGCCGCCCCCGGCCATCGCCGGGGGCGGCATTTTGAATGCGGAGGGCGGAATGGGGAGCGGGCGCGCTTTTTACGCGGAGAAGCTCAGTCCTTGGAGGGGATGTAGGCGGCCACGGAGCCGGCGAAGTTGCTGATGGGCATGGTCTGGAGCACCACCTTGCCGGGGCCGGTGATGATGGTGTTGAACAGGCCCTCGCCGCCGAACAGCACGTTCTTGGCTCCCTTGACGGACTGGATGTCGATGGAGCAGGTGGCGTCCATCATGGCCAGGTTGCCCGTGTCCACCACGATCTGCTGGCCGGGCTGGAGCTGGTACTCCACGGCGTAGCCGTCGATCTCCAGAAAGGCGGTGCCCCGGCCGGAGAGCTGCTGCATGATGAAGCCCTCGCCGCCGAAGAAGCCCGCCCCCAGCTTCTTCTGGAAGAAGGTGGACAGGGTCACGCCGGTCTCAGAGGCCAGAAAGCCGGACTTCTGCACCACGATGGGGCGGTCGGGAGACACCTCCACGGCCCGGATGGAGCCGGGGAAGCTGGAGGCAAAGGCAATCATGCCCGCCCCGCCCCGGGCGGTGTAGGTGTTCAGGAACATGGACTCGCCGGAGAAGAGCCGGCCGAAGGCCTTGCCGAAGCCGCCGGCGGAGGTGGCCATCTCCAGATTGGGGGACATCCAGCACATGGAGCCCCTTTCCGTGATCATGGATTCGTCCCGCTCCAGGTCGCAGATGACAACGGGCATGGGCTCGCCGATGATATTATATTTCATGACAGGTAACCTCCCTTTCCCTCGCCGCGTGGGCGGCTGTAAGACCAGTATACCGTGGCCGGCCGCTGTTGGCAAGAAAATTCAGAGCCGCTCCCCTGTGGGGGAAGCGGCTCTGAGCTGTTTATGGGGATCAGTTGGTGGGGGAGATGTACTCGCCCATGATGTAGCCGGTGTAGGTGACGCCGCCGCTGCCGGAGTAGGAGATCTTGTACCAGCCGCCGCCGGCATCCTCCTCCACAGTGACCTTGTTGCCGTTGACCAGGCTGGCTTGCACCGAGTAGCCGGTGCCCGGGCCGGAGCGCACCCGCAGGCCGCCGTCGGCGCCGGTGATGACGCCCGTGGTGCCCGGGGTCAGGGCCCCGGAGGACGGGGTGGAGGGCTCAGGATCGGGGGAGGTGACCACAGGGGGCGCGGTGGGAGAGGAGTCCGAGGCCCGGCAGTAGACCACAGCCTCCACGCTCTGGCCGCCGGCGGAGGCGGTGATGATGACCCGGCGGAGGGAGGTGCTCTGGTTCACGTTGGTGACCTTGCCATCGGCATCCACCGTGGCGCAGTTCTCGTCAGAGGAGGTCCAGGTCACTTCGCCCTCCCATCCCTCGGGGTCAAAGACCAGGCTGATGGTGTGGGACTCACCGGGGAGCAGGGTGAAGTCGTAGTCGTTGGGCCGGCCGAAGGTCAGGCTGTTTAGGGTGTTGGGCACGTCCGAGGGCTCGCCGGAGGGCTCAGGCTCATCGGAGGGCTCGCCGCTGGGGTCGGAGGGCTCCGGACTGGCCGGCTGGGAGGCGGAGGGAGAGGGACTGGGCGCCGGATTGGGATTGCGGTGCAGCTTGGGATAGACCACGGTAAAGACGATGACCAGGGCCGCGATGATGATGGCCAGGGAGAGAATGAAGGTGATCAGCCGCATCCAGTTGATGGGGCCGGGGGGATCGTAGTGGCCGCCCTGATTGGCGGACTGGCTCTTTTCCCGCTTGCGGGCGCTGCTGCGCTCGGCCAGGCGCTTGCCGCCCTTGGCGCGGGCGGGGCGGGCGGTCTCCTGAGGCTCGTCAAACAGGTCCTGCCCGTCAAAGACATAGCCGTCATCCTCCTCGTCGTCAGAGGGGGCGGGGGAGACGGGGGGCCGGGGGGCCGGCTTCTCGCCGCAGAAGGGGCAGCGGCGGTAGGTGGGGCTGTAATCCTCCCCGCAGACGTCACAGTGGATCAGCTCTTCTATATTTCCTCTTCGGGCCATGGCAGATACCTCCGTTGTCCGTAGTGGTGTAAAAGGTTATCACAATATATAGTACACATTTCGGGCCCTTCCGTCAACATTTTTATTATGTCTACCGTCAGGAAAATGCGCCCGGACCATTGACCGGCGGCGGGGTTTTGCCTATAATGGAGCCTGTGAAACCCGACGCATACGGCGAAAAACGCCGCGTGATTCCATAAAGACAAAGGAAGTGGCAGCAATGTCCCAGCCTATGACCCCGGCCTCCGTCCACAAGCAGTATGACGAGGGGATGACCGCCTTCCGCCGTCAGGTCAGCGACCCCGGCGCCCGGGTGGCCTTCGGCCTGGAGGCGGACGCCTTCATGCGCCAGTGCGCCTGCGGCGTCTGGCAGAAGGACCAGGGCCTGACCCCCCTCCATGTGGAATACTATAACGCCATCTACTCCAAGGGCAACCCGGTGCCCACCACCCTGTACTGGGAGCTGGCCTCCTCGGTGGGCAACTACTCCGGCTTCGTGCTGCCCAACTTCTTCCGCCGCCTGGTGCAGGCCGACCTGGAGGGCGGCCGCAGCCAGAGCCGCCGCTTTGTGGACACCTTCACCCTGATGCTGCTGCTGTTCGCCGCGGTGGACGGCAAGGTCAGCGAGGCGGAGGCGGGCTTTGTGAATTCCTGCGCCGACTCCCTGTCCGCCTACTGCGACCAGGCGGGCGTGGGCGGCGGCAAGACCCCGCTGGACGTGGAGGACTTCGTCACCCGCCGCACCGACGGCTCCCCGCTGCCCACCGGCAAGAAGGCGGATGAGCAGGCTGCCGTGCAGAAGGCGGAGGAGAAGGCCGAGACGGCCCCCGAGCCGGAGAAGCTGGAGGACGTGCTGGCGGAGCTGGACGGGCTGTGCGGCCTGGACAAGGTGAAGGAGGACGTGAAGAGCCTCATCAACCTGGTGAAGGTGCGCAAGCTGCGGGAGGAGGCGGGTCTGCCCGTGCCTCCCATGTCCCTGCACATGGTGTTTCTGGGCAATCCCGGCACTGGCAAGACCACGG
>JBJEYO010000092.1:0-2021 GCA_051886935.1 Candidatus Enterenecus sp.
TGGAGGACAACGTCATGTACGGCAAGGGCCAGCTGGCCGACAGCAACCGCCAGTTCGTGGAGCGCGCCGCCCGTGTCATCCGCGAGTACGGCAATGACGTGGCCACTCCCGATGAGGCCCGCGAGATCCTGGGTCTGAAGAAGTAACAGACGCGGCCCGGAAACTGACAAGAAAACACATTGGGAAAGCCGGACGGAGCCATCCGTCCGGCTTTCCTGATATATGGAGCGGACCGCGGTGCGGTCCGCTTTTTTTGCCGTCGGCTTGTATTTCAGGCCCTTTCAGGGGAACATTTACCTGTTCAAGCCCACCCACGGGGAGGTGCTGGCCGCGGTGGCGGCAGCGGCGCCGGAGATGCGGGCGGCGAAATAAAAGACCGCCGGCGTGATCTGAACCGATCACGCCGGCGGGGGAAAACTGCGGTTCAGCCCAGATCCTCCGGGAGGAAGGCCCGGGCAGGCAGAAGATTGCTCATGGCCACCAGCACGGCGTCAAAGCCGCCGGAGTGCCAGGGGGCGCGGGGACTGTCCAGCTGCTGGCTCAGGGCGCCGTCCTTCAGTGGGATGGCCGCCACCATGGTCAGGCCACGGCCGGGGGCGGGATCGGCCATGAGCCGACCCCCGTGGAGCTCCGCGATCTGCCGGGCCAAGGCGATGCCGTAATGGGCGCCGGGCTCCGGCGTGGTGAACAGCTGGTCCAGGCGGTCGCTGGGCACGCCGGGGCCGTTGTCGCTGACGGTGAAGCACACCCGGCCGTCCTTCCGGGCCACAGTGAGGGACACCTGAGTCCCGGCCAGAGCGGCGTTGGCGATGAGCTCCAGCAGCATCTGCTGGAGCAGCTCTCCGTCGGCCTGGACCGGCAGGTGGGACGGGCAGTTCAGGGTAAAGGACACGTCAATGTTGGCCAGCACGCTCTCCAGCCGCCGGCTCAGCTCCTCCAGCCAGGGGCCCAGGTCCATATCCTTGGGGTAGCAGCGGATCTGATCCTCGCCGGTCAGGCGGTGGGCCAGCTCCATCCGGCCCACGATACGCAGCATCCGGCAGATGCTCTGATTGATGACGGCCAGATAGGTCCGGTCCTTTTCGCTGGCGGCGGCCCGCTCCAGCACCTGGCTGGCGGCGGCCATCTGGGTCAGCTGATTGCGCAGGTCCGCCGCGATGCGGGCGGTACCCTCGCCCAGGGTCTCCCGATCCATCCGCTCCCTCCTTCCACGCCGATGCGTCTTTATTTTATGCAGAAGGGCGGAGACAGTCTCATGGCAATCTCTGAGAGCTGACGCCGCCCACATGGGACATTTTACCACGGTTTCCGCCGGGATACAAGGGAAATTGTCGGGGTTTGTCGAATTTTGGGGAAAACGGGAGCCGCCGGGCCGGGGAGAGGGTCTCCCCGCCGACCCGGCGGCATAGAGATAAGAGATCGGTCAGCTATCCAGCTCCGCGGCCACCTGGGCCATGGGATTGGGGGCGTATTCCTCCACCCGGCCCTCGTCCACGGCCTGGGCCAGAGCGGGGTCCAGGGGCAGCTTGGCCAGCACCGGCAGGCCCAGCTGGGCGCCCAGGGCGTCGATGGTGCTCTCCCCGAAGATGGGGTGCTCCTTGCCGCAGTCCGGGCACTTGAAGTAGCTGTAATTCTCCACCAGACCCAGCACGGGGATGTCCATCATCTGGGCCATCCGCACCGCCTTGGTGACGATCATGCCCACCAGGGTCTGGGGGGCGGACACCACGATGACCCCGTCCACCGGCAGGGACTGGAACACGGTCAGGGGCACGTCGCCGGTTCCGGGGGGCATGTCCACGAACAGATAGTCCAGCTCACCCCAGATCACATCGGTCCAGAACTGCTCCACCGCCCCGGCGATGACGGGACCACGCCACACCACCGGGTCGGTCTCCCGCTCCGTGAGCAGGTTCAGGCTCATCAGCTCCACGCCGCCCCGGCTGACGGCAGGGAAGATGCCCAGCTCGCTGCCCTCCGCCCGCTGGTGGACGCCGAAGGCCTTGGGCACGGAGGGGCCG
>JBJEYO010000093.1:0-1993 GCA_051886935.1 Candidatus Enterenecus sp.
AAGATCCGCGCCCAGTCTGAGCGGCTCTGCTGCGGCATGGTGCTGGCCGCCCCGGGCAAGGGCGAGTCCTCCACCGACAACGTGTACTCCGGTCTCTGCCTGGTGGCGGAAAACGGCGTTGTGCTCGCCTCCGATGAGAAAGAGGACAGCCTCGCCGTAAGCGAGATCGACGTGGACTACCTGATGAACCTGCGCCGCAAGAGCGGTGAGTTTGAGATCGGCGACCAGCCCCACTATGTCTGCGCCTGGGGCGGCGAGGCGGAGGAGACTGTTCTCACCCGTTCCTTCTCCAAGCACCCCCATCTGCCCGAAAAGGCGGAGGATCTGCCGGATTACTGCCGCCGTATGCTGGACATCCAGGTGTCCGGTCTGGTCAAGCGTATGAAATACGCCGGCCTGGACCACTGCGTGGTGGGCATCTCTGGCGGCTCCGACTCCACCCTCACCGTTATGGTCTGCGCCATGGCCATGAAGCGCATGGGCCTGCCCTCCACCAACGTGGTGGCCTGCACCCTGCCCTGCTTCGGCACCTCCTCCCGCACCAAGTCCAACGCCATCATCGTGGCCGAGCAGTGCGGCGCGGAGGTCCGTGTCATCGACATCGGCAAGTCCGTCTACCAGCACTTTGATGATATCGGCCACGCCCATGACGATTACAGCATCGCCTTTGAAAACGCCCAGGCCCGCGAGCGCACCCAGGTGCTGATGGACATCGCCAACAAGGTCAACGGCCTGGATGTGGGCACCGAGGACCTGAGCGAGTTTGTGGACGGCTGGTGCACCTACAACGGCGACCACACCAGCATGTACGACGTGAATCTGGGCCTGACCAAGACCCAGGTCCGGGCAAACCTGCGCTTCATCGCCGAGCGCACCGAGGACAAGACCCTGGCCGCCGCCCTGTGGGACGTGCTGGACTGCCCTGTTACCCCCGAGCTGCTGCCCATCCACGACGACAAGATCGAGCAGAAGAGCGAAGACGCTGTGGGCTCCTACAGCCTGCAGGACTTCTTCACCCACAAGATGCTGATCTGCGGCTTTGACCCGAAAAAGACCCTGCGTCTGGCCAAGATCGCCTATCACGAGGAGTTTACCGACGAGGAGCTGATCCGCTGGCTCAAGAGCTACTGCACCCGTCTCTTCACCCAGCAGTTCAAGCGCTCCTGCCTGATGGACGGCCCCGCAGTGGAAGCCTTCACTGTCTCCCCCCGCACCGGCTTCCTCATCCCCTCCGATGGCGAAAGCGCCCTGTTTATCCGCCAGCTGGAAGAGTTGGAGTAAATTTAAATAATTCAAATTGCAAAAAATCCGCTGCCGGAATGGCAGCGGATTTTTGCACTCATATTGTCCGGAAGCAGTACTCCACATATTTGTGGAAGTGCTCTCCCGCGCGCAGGACAGGGGACGGGAACTCCGGGTGGTTGGGGCTGTCCGGGTAAAATTCCGGTTCGACGGCAAAGCCCCGGTTTTTGCCGAAGGGCGCGCCCAGGCCACCGCCGGTGTAGAGCTGAATGGCGGGATAGTCCGTCCGGACGCTCATGGTCACCTCCCCGGCCGCAGCGGTGCAGGCCTCCTCACCGCGGAGGACAAAGCAGTGGTCGAAATCTCCGCCCAGGGGCCGGGGAGAAGAGAAGTCAAATCTGCCCTCCGCCGGACATATCCTTCCTGTGGGGATCAGTCCCTCGCCTGTCTCCAGCCAGCCGGCGCAGTTCAACTGAAACACCGTGTCCAGTATGCTGTCCGCGCCGTCTAAATTGAAATACATATGGGTGGTGGGGGCATACAGCGTGTCCGCGTCGCTCTCCCCCTCAAAATCCAGCCGCAGCGTGCCGCCCGAGACGCTGTAAGTCACAGCGGCGTGCAGATTCCCCGGAAAACCGTTGTCCCCGTCGGGGGAGAAAAGGCTGAAACGGACACTGTTTTCATCTACGATCTCCGCCCGCCAGCGGCGCTTGTCAAAGGCCTTGGGCCCGCCGTGGAGCTGGTTTTCCCC
>JBJEYO010000094.1:0-10384 GCA_051886935.1 Candidatus Enterenecus sp.
CGAAGTACCGCAGGAAAGTATTCTACAATGAAAAACGAGCAGCAGTAGGAAAAATTTTGCGGCAGTTGTGTGAATGGAAAGGCGTAAAAATACTTGAGGCAGAAGCCTGCCCAAATCACATTCACTTGTATGTGGAAATCCCACCGAAGATTTCAGTATCACACTTCATGGGGTATCTAAAAGGGAAGAGCAGCACGATGCTATATGAGCAATTCGGCGAGCTAAAATACAAATATCGGAACCGAGAGTTCTGGTGTAGAGGATACTATGTGGACACAGTAGGGAAAAACGAGAGCCGAATTGCGGAATATGTTAGGAACCAGCTAAAAGAGGATGAGATGGGAGAACAATTGAGAATTCCATCTAGTGGCCCGTTCACGGGCGGCAAGTAACAGTCTTACGCAACTGGCAGACCGTACTTGCGCGTTGGACGCGTCCGCGAGGAACAAAGGGCTATGCCCGCATAGTGACAACCACCAGCTACGCTGGTGGATGTGTTCATTATTGCTCGTCGTATCCGATGTAGAGCTCCATGGTGTCCTCACTTCCGGTATCACCGGACGCGCCGCGGAAGCCGCTGCGCTGGAAGAAGCACCGCGCCTGTCCGTCCCCGGAAGGGCAGTTCAGGCGAAGATACTGCCGGCCCAAAGGCCGGGTGGCGGAGACCGCCTGGCCCAGAAGCTGGACACCAAGGCCGCAGTGCCTGGCCTCGGGGATCAGGCAGAGACAGGTGATCCAGCCCGCGTCGGGTTGGCCGGGGCGCCGGGTGTCCAGCAGCAGCAGACCCACAGGGCTGCCGCTCCGCATGACCGTCCAGCGGCCGTCCGGGTCGGTGTCGTCAAGGTTGATGGCTGCGCTGACCTCCGGCGGGAGATCCCGCAGGCAGGAGAGGCAGAATTCCCGGTCCCGGGTGAGGTCCAGCGGGCGGAAGTACAGCGAGGTGCGGTCCAGATCCCGGGCAAGCTCCTCGTCGGACTTGCTGGGCTTGTGGGGCTTTTGTACCAGCTCCGGCGGGAGATGGGAGATGTCGTTGCAGAAGCAGACCCGCATCCTGCCGTCCTCATATTCCAGCTTGGACACGCAGGTGTTATCGCCGTGGGGGACCTGGTCGATGCAGTCCCCGGGCAGGCCCAGCCAGCGGGCCAGGGCGGAGCGGATAACGGTACCGTGAGCCACCACGGCCACGGTCTGGCCGGGATGAGCGGCGGCAATGCGCTCCACGGCGGAGCAAATGCGGTTCTGCATGGAGGGGAAGGTCTCACTGCCAGGCGCCTGCCAGGTGGGCCTGCACCGCCAGAAGGCCAGGAGGCTTTTGGCGTCCTGCTGGAGCAGATCGCCCCAGGTGCGGTCCTCCCAGCAGCCCACGCCCACCTCCCGCAGCTGAGGATCGGTGCGGAGGGGGAGACCGTGGGAGCGGTAGATGGCCCGGGCGGTGGTCATGGTGCGGAACAGGTCACTGGAGTAGACCGCGTCAAAGTGGGTATCGCGGAAGCGCTGCTCCAGCGCTTCGATCTGCCGGTAACCCTTGGGGGTGATCAGGCTGTTGTACCAGCCCTGGCAGCGGCGGTAAACGTTGCCCTCCGCCTGGGCGTGCCGGATGAGATAGATCGTGGTCATTTGTCCTCGCACCTTTCCGAATGTGACATACAGCAGGGCCCGGCTTTCTGACAGCAGAGAGCCGGGCGCCATGCGTGTTTGGTGCAAGTAAGCCTGTAAGCCGGGTTCTGTCATTTAAGACAGCCATCTATCTTGGCGTGCCGTTGCCGGCACGCTCCAGCCACCTCCTAAACGCGGCCGGGCCGGCCTGTTGCGTTACCACGGTGTTGCTCCGGATAGAGTTTACAGCGATGAGCAGTTCCCAGTCATCGGGCGGGCGCTTATCTCCGCCTTTCCACCCTTACCTCGTCGATGCAAGCGCCCCATTTGGGGACAGACCAACGAGGCGGTATATCTCTGTTGCACTTTTCCTGAAGTTGCCTTCGGCGGGCGTTACCCGTTATCCTTGCCCTGTGGAGCCCGGACTTTCCTCATGGACGGCCTTTCGGCCTGCCCACGCGGCTGTCCAGCTTACTTGCGAAGATGATTTTACTTCAACTTTCGGTGATTGTCAAATGCAGTTTGTTGGGTTATAATATGGACAATACCGCCAAATGGAAGGAGCTTTCCCTATGCAGGCTGCTTTGGAAGAATATTTTGACAGATTGAAGGGAAAACAGATCGCGGTCATCGGAATCGGCGTGTCCAACACGCCGCTGATCGAGAAAATGCTGGAGGCCGGTCTCGCGGTGTCCGCCTGCGACAAGCGGAGCAGGGAGGCGTTCGGCGGCCTGATCGAGGATCTGGAGCGGAAGGGACTTCAGGTCCATCTGGGCCCGGACTATCTGGAGCATCTGGACCAGGCGGATGTAATCTTCAGAACGCCGGGGATGCGGCCTGACCTGCCCCAGCTCACCCGGGCCGTGGAGCGGGGCACCCGGCTCACCTCCGAGATGGAGGCCTTCTTCGCCCTGTGCCCCTGCCGCATCATTGCCGTCACCGGCTCGGATGGAAAGACCACTACCACCACCATCATTGCCGGTATGCTGGAAAAGGCCGGATACCGCGTATTCGTGGGCGGAAACATCGGCCACCCGCTGCTGTGCGAGGTGGACAGCATCAACCCGGATGACATTGTGGTGCTGGAGCTGTCCTCTTTCCAGCTGATGACCATGGAGCAGAGCCCCTCCATCGCGGTGGTGACCAATCTGGCGCCCAACCACCTGGATGTCCATAAGGACATGGAGGAATACATCGCCGCAAAGCGCAACATTTTTGCCCATCAGGACAGCGGTGACCGGGTGATCCTCAATGCCGACAATGAGATCACGGCGGCGTTTGCCAAAGAGGCCAGGGGAGCGGTGACCCTGTTCAGCCGCACGAAGCAGCTGGATCGGGGCGTGTGCCTGAAGGACGGCAGGATCGTGGACCACAATCGGCCCGTGCTGGCGGCGGAGGACATCCTGCTGCCCGGCCTGCACAACCTGGAGAACTACATGGCTGCCATCGCCGCGGTGGACGGCCTTGTGCCTGACGAGGCCATCCGGTCCTTTGCCAAAACTTTCGCGGGCGTGCCCCACCGCATTGAGCTGGTGCGGGAGCTGGACGGCGTGCGCTGGTACAACGACTCCATCGCCTCCAGCCCCAGCCGCACCATCGCCGGCCTGCGCTCCTTTGATCAGAAGGTCATCCTCATCGCCGGCGGCTATGACAAGCACATCCCCTATGATGTATTGGGCCCGCAGATCACAACGTCTGTAAAGCATTTGATCCTGACAGGCGATACGGCGGAAAAGATTCGCCAGGCCACGCTGGACGCCCCGAATTACCGCCCAGGCGGCCCGGAGATCACCATGTGCGAAGACCTGAAAGAGGCGGTGGAGCGGGCCCATGCCGCGGCTCAGCCGGGGGATGTGGTCATCCTGTCTCCGGCCAGCGCCTCCTTTGACCGCTTCAGGAACTTCGAGGAGCGGGGCAATGTGTTCAAGGAATTGGTAAACGCCCTGTAAGAGGGCATAGGCCGAGCCGTCCGGAACATACAGTGACCCATAGGGGGTGACTGTTGTGTATGGCTGTCCGCGCCGCCGCAGGTTCCGTACACGGCGCAGGCTCCCGGCTGCGCTGCTTCCGCTGCTGGCGGCCGCGGCCCTGTCCGTCGGCTTTTTCATGCTCCTGTCCGCCCGTCTGCGGCCCCAGATCGAGGTCATGGCGGAGAGCAGGGCTGTGAACCTGATCTCCCAGGCCATCAGCGAGGAGACCGATTTGAGCCTGGCTGCGGAGCAGCTGGGCTATCTGGATTTTATTGATATGGACATTGACAGCTCCGGGCGGGTGACCTCCCTGTCTGTGAAAACGGCGGAGAGCACCGCTTTTCGCCGCCAGGTGGTGCAGAACCTGGTCCGGCGCCTGGAGGATCTTCCCGCCAACGAGCTGTCCATCCCCCTGGGGAATCTGACTGCGTTTTTGCCCTTTTCCGCCCGGGGCCCCTCCGTGCGGGTGCGCCTCCAGTCGGTGGGAGATGTGACGGCGGAATATGTCAATGAATTTACCTCAGCGGGCGTGAATCAGACCCGGCATTCCGTCTATCTGAGTATTTCCGTCACGGTGTACCTGATCATACCGGGGGAGATCATCCCCGTCAGCGCCACAGACCGTGTGTGCGTGGCGGAGACGGTCATTATCGGCCAGGTGCCGGACACCTACTTGAGCGTTGGAAATGGAGAGAGATGACATGGACGATCAGACACGAATCGAGCAGCTCCGCCGGGAGCTGAATGAGCATAACTACAACTATTATGTGCTGGATAACCCCACCATCACCGATTTTGAGTACGACCGTATGCTGCGGCAGCTGGAGGAGCTGGAGGCGGCCCATCCCGAGCTGGTCACTCCCGATTCCCCCACCCAGCGGGTGGGAGGGAAGGCGCTGGACAGCTTTCAGCAGGTGGTCCACCGTGTGCCTCTCCAGAGCCTGCAGGATGTGTTCTCTCCGGAGGAGCTGCTGGACTTTGACCGCAAGGTGCGGGAGAGCGCCGATGAGGTGGAGTATCTGGTGGAGCCCAAGGTGGACGGCCTGTCCGTGGCCGTTGAGTATGAGAACGGCGTGTTCGTCCGGGGCGCCACCCGGGGCGACGGCCAGGTGGGGGAGGATGTGACGGAAAATATCCGCACCATCAAGTCCATTCCCATGAAGCTGGAGGGGGCTCCGGCCACCCTCATTGTGCGGGGCGAGGTCTATATGTCCCGCAGGACCTTTGAGCGCCTCAACGAGGAGCGGGAGCTGCGGGGCGAGCCGCTGTTCGCCAACCCCAGAAACGCCGCCGCCGGTTCCATGCGGCAGCTGGACCCCAAGGTGGCCGCCGCCCGCAGCCTGGATATGGTGGCCTTCAATATCCAGTACTCCGACGGCCCCGCCTTCGCCACTGACAGCGAGGGGCTGGACTGGCTGCGGCAGCTGAAATTCAGAGTCATCGACTACAAGCTCACAGACCGGATGGAGACCGCCCAGTCCATGATCTTCGAGCTGGGGGATGACCGGGAGCGTTACCCCTTTGACATCGACGGAGCGGTCGTGAAGGTAAACAACCTTACAGAGCGCACAGCTCTTGGGGAAACGGCCAAGTTTCCCCGTTGGGCGGCGGCCTATAAGTATCCTCCGGAGCAGAAGGAGAGTGTGGTGCGGGACATCGTTGTCCAGGTGGGCCGCACCGGCGTGCTGACGCCCAAGGCGGTGGTGTCGCCGGTGGGTCTGGCCGGCACCACGGTGACCAACGCCACCCTGCACAACCAGGATTTCATCACTGAGAAGGACATCCGTATCGGGGACACCGTCATCGTCCAGAAGGCGGGGGAGATCATCCCTGAGATCGTGTCCGTGGTGAAGGAGAAGCGGCCCCAGGGGACGGAGCCCTACCGTATGCCGGCGGTTTGCCCGGTGTGCGGCGCGCCGGTGGCCCGGGACGAGGACGGCGCCCATATCCGCTGCACCGGCGCGGAGTGCCCGGCCCAGCTGCTGCGCAACCTGACCCACTTCGCCAGCCGGGATGCCATGGACATCGAGGGACTGGGCCCCGCGGTGGTGGAGGCCCTGGTGGGGGCCGACCTGGTGAAAACCGCAGCCGATCTCTACACTCTGGACGAGGAGCGGGTGGCGGCGCTGGACCGCATGGGCAAGAAGTCGGCTCAGAACCTGCTGGCGGCGGTGGAGAAGTCCAAGCAGAACGACCTGTCCAAGCTGCTGTGCGCTTTCGGCATCCGCCAGGTGGGGCAGAAGGCGGCCAAAGTCCTGGCGGCGAAATTCGGGACGCTGGACGCGCTGGCGGCGGCTTCCGAGGAAGAACTGACCGCCATTGACGACATCGGCGGGATTACCGCCCAGTATCTCACCGAGTGGTTTGCCTCGCCCCAGAGCCGGCATTTGATCGACTCTCTGAAGGCGGCGGGCGTCAATATGGAGAGCACCGCCCAGCCCGTGGGCGAGCTGCTGGCGGGAAAGACCTTTGTGCTCACTGGCGAGCTGTCCGCCTATTCCCGCAAGGAGGCGGGGGAGAAGCTGGAGGCCCTGGGTGCCAAGGTGTCCGGCTCCGTGTCGAAAAAGACCTCCTGCGTCATCGCCGGCGAGGCCGCCGGCTCCAAGCTGAGGAAGGCCCAGGAGCTGGGTGTGCCCGTGCTGGACGAGGCGCAGTTCCTCTCCCTGATCGGGGAGGACGCCGGAGCGCAGGCGGACATTCTGGCGCTGCTGAGCTGATATGGGCGCTGAAAAGAAAATAAACAGAAGGGGCGGGCTGGCCATCATCATCGTGACCGTGGTGATCGTGGCCGCCTTCGCCCTGTGGTATTTGCTGCAGGACAGGCCTTCGGTCTCCCTGGAGGATATACCGCCCTATTCCGGCCAGCCCTATGTGGTCCTCCAGGAGAACCAGCCGGACTTCTCTTTTTCGGATCTGACCACGAAGGAGTTTGAGACATACAGCGACCTGGACTGGCTGGGCCGGTGCGGGACCGCCTACGCCAACATCAGCGAGTACACCATGCCCACCGAGCCCCGGGAGGACATCTGGATGGTGAAGCCCTCCGGCTGGCAGTCGGTGCAGTATGACTTCGTGGACGGAGGCTCCCTGTACAACCGCTGCCACCTCATCGGATTCCAGCTGGCGGGGGAGAACGCCAATGAGAAAAACCTCATCACCGGAACCCGGTATATGAATACCCAGGGGATGCTTCCCTTTGAGAATATGGTGGCCTGGTATGTGAAAGATACCGGGAACCATGTGCTCTACCGGGTGACCCCAATCTACGACGGGCTGGATTTGGTGGCCCGGGGCGTGCAGATGGAGGCCATGTCCGTGGAGGACGAGGGCGAGGGCGTCTGCTTCAATGTGTTCGTTTACAACGTGCAGCCCGGCGTGGTCATCGACTACGCCACCGGGGACAGCTATGCGGAGTGAGGAGGAGTAAAGCTGTGACGGAAGTGGTGGCCGCCCTGATTTGGGACGGAGACAGGTTCATGGTGTGCCAGCGCCCTGCCCACAAAGCCCGCGGTCTGCTGTGGGAGTTTGTGGGCGGCAAGGTGGAGCCGGGGGAGACAAAGGAGCAGGCGCTGATCCGGGAATGCCGGGAGGAGCTGGCGGTGACCGTCTCCGTGGGCGATGTTTTTATGGATGTGATCCATGAATACCCCGACTTAACAGTGCATCTGACTTTGTTCAACGCATTTATTGCGGAGGGAAAACCGCAGAAGCTGGAGCACAATGACATCCGCTGGATCACGGTGGATGAGATCGACGATTATCCGTTCTGCCCGGCCGATGAGGAGATCTTAGAGCGGCTCAGGGGTGTCAAAAAGCAATAAAAATGGGGCGCAGCGCGGAATGATCCACGCTGCGCCCCACCTTTTACTTAATCGTGGAAACGGCGCTTGGCTTCCTCCCGCAGGGCGGGGCGGAAGTCCGGGTGGGCGATCTCAATGAGGGCGTCGGCCCGCTGGCGCAGGGTCCTGCCCTTCAGGGCGGCGATGCCGTACTCAGTGACCACATAGTCCACATCGTTGCGGGAGGTGGTGACGGCGGCTCCCTCGTCCAGAAGGGGCACGATCTTGGACACGGTCCCCTTGGCGGCGGTGGAGGGGAAGGCCAGAATAGCACGTCCGCCCTTGCTCTGGGCCGCGCCGCGGATAAAGTCCACCTGGCCGCCGGTGCCGGAGATCTGCCTGAGGCCGATGCTCTCGGAGCAGACCTGGCCCATCAGGTCGATCTGGACGCAGGAGTTGATAGACACCATGTTGTCATTCTGCGCCACCACCTGGGGGTGGTTCACAAAGTCCACAGGGGCCAGATAGATGTCCGGGTTGCGGTCGGCGAAGTCATACAGCTTTTTCGTGCCCATCAGGAAGGTGGCCACGAATTTGCCGGGCAGAAGGGTCTTTTTTCGGTTGGTGACCACACCGGCCTCCACCAGATCCACCACGCCGTCGGAGAACATCTCGGAGTGGATACCCAGGTCGTGCTTGTCCTTGAGGAAGTGGAGAACGGCGTCAGGAATGGCGCCAATGCCCAGCTGGAGGGTGTCGCCGTCCCGCACCAGAGAGGCCACATTCCGGCCGATGGCCTCCTCCACCGGCCCAATGTGGGGCGGTGCCAGCTCGATGATGGGCGAGCTGTGGGGCACAAAGCAGCTGATGCGCTCCACAGGGACCGTGGACTTGCCGCAGGTGAAGGGCATGTTTTCATTGACCTGGGCGATGACGGTGCGGGCGGACATGACCGCCTCATAGGTGTAGTCCACCGAGATGCCCAAGCTGCACTGGCCGTTCTCATCGGGGGGCGTGACCTGAATGAGTGCCACGTCCACCGGCAGGGTGGTGTGGAACAGGCTGGGGACCTCGAAGAAGAAGCAGGGGGTGAAGTCGCCCCGGCCCTCAGCAATGGCGGTCCGGGTGGAACCGCCCACGAACAGGGCGTTGTGGCGGAAGTGGCCGGCCATCTCCGGCTTGCAGTAGTCCGCCCGGCCCATGGCCACCATGTGGACGATCTCCACATTTTCGTAGGCGTCCTTGTTGGCGGTCATGGCGTCCAGCAGATAGGAGGGCTCGCCGCAGGCGTGCATGACGACCACCCGGTCGCCGGAGCGGATCAGTTTGACCGCGTCCTCCGCGGTCGCCATATGTGAGGTGTAATATTCATTCCAGCCCATGTGGATACTCCTTTCGGGCGATGTGTTCCAGAATGGTTTTCACGGAGGGCAGCTCCTCCTGCGCGGAGACGGTCTGCAGACCGAAGCGGCCGGTGAGATCGGAGGTCTCGGCGCAGCGGGCGGAGCAGCCGCACACCACCAGGGCCAGATCGGCGTCCGGCTCCGCACCCGCCGGGACAAAGGCGGCAAAGGGACAGGCTTCGGCCAGCTCCTTCACAATGGTCACCCGGTCATACCGGGGATTGCAGCCGCCGCAGTACCGGACCGCGACAGTGAGCCGCCCCTCAGTCATGATGCAGGATGGCCCACGCCTGATCCAGCAGGGACTGGCTGACCTGCTGCACCAGCACCACCTGTTTGACCTGGGGGAGGGCGGCGCAGACCTCCTCCTGCACCAGCTGCTCGGTGGTCAGGTAGGCGGAGGGGCAGCCGGAGCACTGGCCCAGAAACCGGAAGCGCAGGATACCGTCCTCAAAATCCAGCACCTCAATGTCCCCGCCGTGCAGGCGGAGGGAGGGGCGGACCTTTTCATCCAGGACCTGTTCGATCTCGTTGAGCATGAAAAACATCCTTCCGAAGTTAGTTAAGGGGCCGCCGGGGCGCGGAGCGCGCCCCGGCGGAAAAAGGAGAGGGTTACTCCTTGATGTGGGCGATGGCCTTGGCCAGCTCCTTCTTGTGCTCCAGGTTGCCCTGGCGGGCGATCATGATGCGCTGGGCCTGGGGGGAGCCGGCGCCGTGCATGGACTCGGTGCGGTAGCCCACGGCGGCGGTGCCCAGGGACAGGTTCTCAATGAGACGCAGGATGCGCAGGCGGTTCTCGGTGGAGACGCCGTCGATGCCCCGCAGGTACTTCTCCACATAGGGGCCCACGGTCTCGTCCCGCAGATCGGCCTCGGAGGGGGCGGTGACCATCAGGCCGCCCGCAATGTCTTCGGCCAGACGGACGATCTCATAGGGGAAGCGGGTGACGTTCTGCTTGCACACATTGGCCAGCAGCAGGTCGATCATGTAGTTGCCGCTTTCAGTGGGATGGCCCTCGGCGGAGCAGGCGATGCCGCAGCAGTACAGGGTCTCGTTCAGATGGGTCATCTCGATGAGCTTATCCTTGATGTGGCTGGCCTTGGCCGCGCCGTTGTAGTCGGCGGCCACGGCGGCGGCGCCGATGAGCACATCGCCCACGCCCACCTTGCAGCCGCCATAGCTCTGGCGGTGATAGCCGGCAAAGCGCTCCACCATCATGCCGGCGAACTCGGACTCGCCGCACAGGAAGATGCGGTCGTTGGGCACGAACACGTTGTCAAAGATGGTCAGAGCCTCCACGCCGCCGAACTCGGAGTTACCCACGTCCATCTCGCTGCCCTCGCGCTTGCGGGTGTCGCAGCTCTGGCGGCCGATGATCATGGTGATGCCCGGGGTGTCCATGGGGACGGCGAAGGAGACGGCGTAGTCGCTGTCCTCCGGCTTCATGGACTGGGTGGGCATGACGATGACCTCATGGGAGTTGAGCACGCCGGTCTGGTGGGCCTTGGCGCCCCGGACCACGATTCCGTCGGGGCGGCGCTCCACAATGTGCAGGAACATATCGGGGTCGTCCTGCTGGTGGGGAGCCTTGGAGCGGTCGCCCTTGGGATCGGTCATGGCGCCGTCCACGGTCAGG
>JBJEYO010000095.1:0-10331 GCA_051886935.1 Candidatus Enterenecus sp.
CGGCTACGCCCTGAAGGCCGATCCCATGGTGCTGTTCTCCCTGGCCGCCGTGGGCTGGGCGGCCAACGCGGAGGGCGGCGCCGGCGGCCCGCTGGCCGTGCTGATCATCGCCATCATCGCCGCCGAGTGCGGCAAGGCGGTGTCCAAGGAGACCAAGGTGGACATTCTGGTCACCCCCGCCGTCACCATTCTGGTGGGTGTGGCCCTGGCCAAGCTCATTGCGCCCCCCATCGGCGCGGGAGCCCGGGCCTTCGGCGCCCTCATTGACCAGGCCACCAACCTCCAGCCCTTCTGGATGGGCATCGCCGTGTCCGTGCTGGTGGGCATCGCTCTCACGCTGCCCATCTCCTCCGCCGCCATCTGCTCCGTTCTCGGCCTGACCGGCCTGGCCGGCGGCGCGGCGGTGGCCGGCTGCTGCGCCCAGATGGTGGGCTTCGCCGTCATGTCCTTCCGGGAGAACCGCTGGGGCGGCCTGGTGAGCCAGGGTCTGGGCACCTCCATGCTCCAGATGCCCAACATCGTCCGCAACCCCCGCATCTGGATTCCCCCCACCCTGGCCTCCGCCATCACCGGTCCCATCGCCACCTGCCTGTTCAAGCTGCAGATGAACGGCGCGGAGATCAACTCCGGCATGGGCACCTGCGGCCTGTGCGGTCCCATCGGGGTGTGGACGGGCTGGATGGAGCCCTCCGCCACCGCCGCCGCCAAGGGGGCCGTGGCCATCGTCCCCGGCGCTATGGACTGGCTGGGCCTCATTCTGATCTGCTTCGTCCTGCCCGCCGTCCTGACCTGGCTCATCGCGCTGCCCTGCCGGAAGCTGGGCTGGATCAAGGAGGGCGACCTGAAGCTGGACTGACGCTCAGGCCGGGGGCAGGCTGCAATAGATGCGGCCCGCCTCCGGCTCCACGCCCCGGATGGCGAACAGCTCCTCCACGGTGACGAAATAGTACCCCCGGGCCATGAGCTCGTCCACCACCCGCAGGGCGGTCTCCACACTGGAGGCGTAGATGTCGTGGAGGAGGATGATGTCCCCGTCCTCCACCTGGTCCAGAATGAGGGTCACCTGCCGCTCGGTGTCGTGGTCGGACCAGTCCTCCGGATCCACCGCCCAGAGGATGATGGGGGCTCCGGCCTGACGGCGCACCGAGTCGCTGGTCAGACCGTAGGGCGGGCGGAGCATGAAGTCCTGCTGTCCCAGCAGGGCGGTGAGGGTCATTCGCAGCTCGCCCACCTCGGCGTAGAAATCCGCGGCCCCCAGGTCGGTGAGCACCTTATGGTTCTGGGAGTGGATGCCGATCTGGTGCCCCTCCCCCGCCATCCGCTGGAGCAGCTGCTCATTGCCCTCCAGCCGGGAGCCGATGACGAAAAAGGTGGCGTGGACCCCCCGCTGGGCCAGGCCGTCCAGCAGGACGGTGGTGGTCTCCGCCCGGGGCCCGTCGTCAAAGGTCAGGGCCACACAGGGGGCGTTCACCCCGCCCATGGCGGGCACGCTCTCCTCCTCGGGCTGGAGCCACCCCGTCATCAGCCACACCCAGGGCAGCACGGACATGAGCAGCGCCAGCAGACCCAGCGTCCCCATCCGCAGATCCTGTTTCCATGATGACATAATGATCCCGCCCTTTTCGCCGCATATGCTGACCTCAGTATGCGCGAAACGGCGGGTTTTATGCTTTTCACCCGCCCAGTCCCGGTCTCCCTTGACATTGGCCGTTTTTTGACATAAAATTATTTTGATTCTGCCAAAACCCGATAAGGGGGTTTCTTTATGATCGAACTGAAACATATCTCCAAGGTCTTCCCCACCGCCGACGGCGACTTCGCCGCCCTGCGGGATGTGAACCTGACCATCGAGGACGGCTGCGTGTTCGGAATCGTGGGCATGAGCGGTGCGGGCAAGTCCACCCTGGTGCGGTGCATCAACCTGCTGGAGCGGCCCACCCAGGGCCAGGTGATCATCGACGGCGCCGACCTGTGCGCCATGAGCGCCAAGGAGCTCATCACCCAGCGCCGGTCCATCGCCATGATCTTTCAGCAGTTCAACCTGCTCATGCAGCGCACCTGCCTGAAAAACATCTGCTTCCCCATGGAGATCGCCGGGGTGAAGCCCGCCGACGCGAAAAAGCGGGCTTTGGAGCTGCTGGACATCGTGGGCCTGCCCGACAAGGCAGACGCCTATCCCGCCCAGCTCTCCGGCGGCCAGAAGCAGCGGGTGGCCATCGCCCGTGCCCTGGCCTCCGATCCCAAGATCCTGCTGTGCGACGAGGCCACTTCCGCCCTGGACCCCAAGACCACCCGGGACATCCTGCGCCTCATCAAGGACATCAACCGCCGCCTGGGCATCACGGTGGTGGTCATCACCCATGAGATGGCGGTGGTGGAGGAGATCTGCACCCATGTGGCCATTCTGGACCACGGCGTGGTCCAGGAGACGGGCACCATGGAGGAGATCTTCTCCAATCCCCAGACCGAGGCCGGCCGCCGCCTGGTCTACCCCGACGGAATGCCGGAGGGCCGCCTGCCCGACAGCCGGGTGATCCGCATCGCCTTCAACGGCGGCGCGGTGGAGCGGCCCCTGGTGGCCTCCCTGGCCATCGACTGCGGCGTGCGGGTGAGCATCCTCAGCGCCGACATGCGCAGCATCGACGGCAAGCCCGTGGGCACCATGCTCCTGGGCCTGCCCGACGACCCGGCGGAGGCCGCCCGGGCCATGGATTATGTGAAAAAGCAGCCCAATGTGACCATGGAGGAGGTGCGGGATTACCATGCTTGAGTTTTTTCAGAGCGATAAGTTTATTGCACAGCTCCAGTTTCTGCTGAGCAACCTGCCCTTCGCCATCTGGGAGACGGTGTATTCCACCGTACTGGCCACCGTCTTCGCCTATGTCATCGGCCTGCCCCTGGGCATCCTGCTGGTCACCGGCGAGAAGGGGGGGATCCGTCCCCTGCCCTCCCCCCTGATGAAGGTCCTCAACGTGGTCATCAACCTGCTGCGCTCCGTCCCCTTCCTGATTTTGATGGTGCTGGTCCAGCCCGTGTCCCGGGCCATTCTGGGTACATCCATTGGCACCGCCGCCTCCATCGTGCCCCTGACCATCGCCGCCTTCCCCTTTGTGGCCCGGCTGGTGGAGGGCTCCCTCCGGGAGATGGACCGTGGCGTCATCGAGGCCGCCCAGGCCATGGGCTGCTCCACCTTCCAGATTATCTGGAAGGTGCTGCTGCCGGAGTGCCTGCCCTCCCTGCTCACCGGCTTCACCACCGCCTTCGTCACCATTCTGGGCTACGGTGCCATGTCCGGCGCCATCGGCGGCGGCGGCCTGGGCAACATGGCCCTGAACCGGGGCTATACCCGCAACCAGACCTTCGTGCTCTATGTGGCCGTGGTGTTCCTGGTCATCCTGGTCCAGATTTTCCAGAGCGCCGGCGCCCGCATGGCCTCCCACTCCGACCGCCGGCTGGCCCGGACGGCCCGGAAGGGCTCCGCCCGGAACTCCCGGAAAAAGATCGACCGGGACAAAAAGATCCCCGGCCCCATGTGATCTCAGCCAAAATTCTCCGCAGCGGACAGGAATTTCCTTCCTGTCCGCTGTTTCTTTGTGCAAAATAACCGCTTGACAACGGCGCTTTTCTCCGTTAAACTAAACGCAACAACTGAATAACGCTTTCAAAAAGCAATGAAGAGAAGAGTAGTCGCGGAGATACGGCACAGAGAGCCCGGGCAGCTGGAAACGGGTACGGAAGGCCGCGATGAACATGGTCTCGGAGCTGCATGGCCGAGAGGTTATCCTTTAGGTCACGCCGGGAATGCCCGTCACAGCATAGGAGTATCGGACGCAAGTCCCGCACTCTCAAAGGTCCGCTTCGTGAGGAGCGGGCGAAGCAAGGTGGTACCACGAAGCAAACGCTCTCGTCCTTGACAGTCAGTGTCAGGGGCGTTTTTCTTTGCCCCTGGAACCCATCGTCAAAATTTGAAAGGAGCAACCCAAAATGAAAAAGAAACTGTTCTCTCTCGCCCTGATCGCCGCCCTGTGCCTGGCCCTGCTGGCCGGCTGCAGCTCCAACTCCTCCAGCAAGCAGACCACCACCCTCAAGGTGGGCGCCTCCCCCACGCCCCACGCCGAGATCCTGGAAGTTGTCAAGGACATCCTGGCCGAGCAGGGCATCACCCTGGAGATCGTGGAGTTTGACGACTACATCGTGCCCAACACCTCCGTGGAGGAGGGCGAGCTGGACGCCAACTACTTCCAGCACATCACCTACATGAACAGCTTCAACGAGGAGAACGGCACCCACCTGGTCAGCGTGGCCGCCATCCACTATGAGCCCTTCGGCATCTACGCCGGCCGCACCGCCTCCCTGGCCGACCTGCCCGACGGCGCCAAGATCTCCGTCCCCAACGACACCACCAACGAGGCCCGCGCTCTGCTGCTGCTGGAGCAGGAGGGTCTGATCAAGCTCCGTGACGGCGCCGGCATCAACGCCACCAAGGACGACATCGTGGAGAACCCCCACAACTATGAGATCGTGGAGCTGGAAGCCAAGCTGCTCACCTCCACCCTGCAGGATGTGGATGTGGCCGTCATCAACGGCAACTACGCCATTGGCGCGGGCCTGAACGTGGCTGACGCCCTGGCCATCGAGGCTGCTGACGGCACCGCCGGTGTGGCCTATGCCAACATCATCTCCGTCAAGGAGGGCAACGAGGACAACGAGGCCGTCAAGGCCCTGGTGGAGGCCCTCCAGTCCGACACCGTGAAGGACTTCATCAACAACACCTACGGCGGCGCCGTGGTTCCTGTGTCCTGAGCCAATTCCCCCTTCTAAAAAATCAAGGCTCCGCCCAATCGGGCGGAGCCTTGGTTTTTATTCAGCGGCCCGCGGAAATTTCCGGCGTGAAGATGTGCGCGGGGATTTATTCAGAGGTTCCCCAGTTTCTGCAGCAGCTCCTCCCACCACTCGATGAGCCTGAACTTCAGCACATAGCCGCCGTCCCGGCCGGTGATGAGGGCCACCTGGTCATCGGTGAGGCCGCCCAGGGCTGCCGTCTCGCTGATCTCCTCCGTGACCGAGGCCAAGCACAGGGGCGGGAACACCACGCACCACCAGTTCTGGCCCTCCCCCGCTCCGATAACCACCCGCAGGGCCCGGTAGGTCCCGGCGGGCAGGGAGAAGCCGTCATACACCTTGGTGGGGAACCAGGCGTCGGCCAGAGACACCGTCACCGTGTCGTCACAGCCCGCGGCGGCCAGCACCGCCTGTCCCGCCCAGGCCAGCTCCTCCAGGTGAGGCTCCAGGGCCTCTTCGGCAGCGCGCTGGCTGTCCGCCCCCGCCAGCAGGGGCGCGGCCTGCTCCAGCACCGCGTCCCGCACCTCCAGCTTCAAGGCCTGGTCGGAGGGGGAGTCGGAGTTGGCGATTACATGGAGACGCAGCACCCGGTCGGCCAGGGCGCCGCGGCAGGCGGAGGAGTAACCCCCCACCAACAAGGTCAGCCCCAGGGCCAGCATCAAAGCCGCCTCCCAGAGGCGCAGTTTGCGTGAATTCATAAAAAAACACCGTCCTATGTAGGTTTACCTGCATTTTGGACGGTGTTTTTTGATTTTATACCGTTTCGCAGAGAAAAACGCTCTTATACAGCTCCTCCAGCCGGCGGCAGGCCGCCTGGGCGGCGTCGGCGCTGTCAAAAAGGCCGAACACGGTGGGGCCGCTGCCTGACATGGAGGCGCCCAGGGCGCCGCAGTCGATGAGGGCGGCCTTGATGGAGTCGATTTCCGCCCGGCGGCGGGGCTCCAGCACATCCTCAAACACATTGTACATCCGCCGGGCCACGCCGGTCAGGTTCCCGGCCTCCAGGGCAGCCAGCAGTCCGGCGGTGTCCGGCCGGCGGACGATCTTCCGCACCTCCACCCGGCTGAACAGCTGGGGGGTGGACACGGAGAAGGCGGGCTTGCACAGGACCACCCAGCAGTGGGGCAGGGGCGGCAGCGGGGTCAGGCGCTCCCCCCGGCCCTCGGCCAGGGCGGTACCCCCCACCACGCAGTAGGGCACGTCGGAGCCCACCGACTGGCCAATCTCCGCCAGCTCCGCCGGGGACAGCCCCGCGCCGGTCAGCTCGTTCATGGCCCGCAGCACGGCGGCGGCGTCCGAGCTGCCGCCGGCCAGGCCGGCGCACACCGGGATGCGCTTTTCAATGGCGATGTCTACCTGGCCTCCCCTGCCCGTGGCAGTCCGGAAGGCGGCGGCCGCCATCTGGGCCAGGTTCCGGCCGTCGGCGGGCAGATAGGCCAGGTTGGTCCGCATGGCTCCCTCCCCCTGGGCCGGGGTGACGGTCAGGGTGTCCGCCAGGCCGATGGACTGCATGACCATCTGAAGGTCGTGGTAGCCGTCCTCCCGCTTCCGCAGGATGTCCAGGGTCAGATTCAGTTTCGCGTAGGCTTTGACCTGCACAGAATCACCTCAGCGTATTTTTCTCGCTTCCAGATAGTACCGCTTGTCATGGGCCTCGCCCATGGAGAAGGTCTTGCGGGGGAGGGCCCCGTCGTGGATGACGGTGGGGAACAGCTCCTCCTTGGCCATGGGGGACAGCAGGAAGGCGATGTTCCCCCGGCGGGCGGCGAACTCCCGGGCCACCTCCTCGCCGTGGATGTAGTCCACCCGTCCGGCGTGGTCCACCAGGTACTCGTCCAGGAAGTTCTGGAGGGTGGCCACCGGCAGCTGCGTTTCAGGGTTGGGCACGGTCACATCCCCCTCCCCATCGGCCCAGACATAGTGGAGCACATGGCCCCCGGGCAGCACGCCCCGGCGGGCGCCGGGACAGGCGTGGATCAGGGCGGTGACCAGCTCCTCCGGGTCGGTGTGGAACACCACCCGGTGGATGGCCTCGAACTCCAGGGAGTTGTCGTGAAGGTTCACCAGCTCGCACAGGGCCCAGCGGGCGGGCAGCTCAGCCCACTTCTCCGGGGGCGTCAGCCGCTTCTGCCGCTCGTAGCACTCCTTGGCGGTGGCCAGGGAGTGGTTGCCGTCGCCCACGGCAAAGAGCATCACCGGAGCGTTTTCCGTACCGTAGCGGGCATTGAAGGCGGCGGGGTCGGCCAGAGCGGTCAGGGCGGCGGACACACGCTCCAGCTCCTCCGGACCCAGCAGCCAGCCGGTCAGGTGGCCGCCCCGCTCCATCAGGTCGAAGTCGTAGAGCTTCTCCATGCCGCCCTTCCGGTCGGTCAGCGGCTCGATGACCGTCCGTTCTGGGTCGTCGCACAGCAGCATCACATGGGGCAGCTCAATGGGGGCGTTCTTCCGCACCGCCACCCGGGGCGGGATACGGGAGAGGACAGTGCCCTCGGTGGCCCGCACCATGGCAGCCGAGCCGGGCTCATAGTCGTACTGCTCCAGGTCCACCATACCCATAAGCCCCCGGCGGACCTTTCCGCTGTCCAGGGTGCGCTCCACATAGATCATGGCCCCGGGCAGCGGACGGAACCGGTCCTCCCGCACATAGCGGGTCATGGTGTTGTTAATGTCCATGATGTCGGTCTCCACATGGGGACCCTCCAGGCTGCTCTCCGGCAGGATGAGCCGCAGGGCCGACGGGGCCCGGCCTACCCGCTCCTCCACCCGCTGCCAGTATTCCGGCTGGGAGGTGTACTGGTCGCAGGCCACCACCGACCACAGGGACAGGTCGCACCCCTGGGGCAGCAGGATGTCCGCCGGTACAAAAGGCAGATGTTCAAACATGGGACCGCCTCCTTTGCCCGCCCGCGGCGGGCGCTTTACTTCAGGTTGTTAAGGAAATGCTCCAGCCGCTTCAGGGCCTCGTCCAGATTCTTCATGGACGCGGCGTAGCAGGCGCGGACATAGCCCTCGCCGCCGGGGCCGAAAGCCGAGCCGGGGATGACCGCCACCTTCTCCTCCGCCAGAAACCGGTCGCAGAACTCCTCGGAGGTCAGGCCGGTGGACTTGATGCAGGGGAAGGTGTAGAAGGCGCCCCGGGGCTCAAAGCAGTCCAGGCCCAGCTTGCGGAAACCGTCCACCAGGAACCGGCGGCGGCCGTCGTACTCCTGCTTCATGCGCTCGATGTCCCCGTCACCGTTGCGCATGGCCTCGATGGCGGCGTACTGGCTGGTGGTGGGGGCAGACATGATGCCGTACTGGTGGAGCTTGGTCATGGCGCCAATAAACTCCCTGGGCCCGCACACATAGCCCAGGCGCCAGCCGGTCATGGAATAGGCCTTGGAAAAGCCGTTGACCACGATGGTACGCTCGTACATATCGGGGATGTTGGCCATGGACACATGGTGCCCGCCGTAGGTCAGCTCGGCGTAGATCTCGTCGGAGATGACCATAATATCGGTGCCCCGCAGCACATCGGCCAGGGCCTCCAGGTCCTCCCGGCCCATGATGCCGCCGGTGGGGTTGTTGGGGAAGGGGAGCACCACCGCCTTGGTGCGGGGGGTGATGGCCCCGCGCAGCTCCTCGGCGGTCAGGCGGAACTCATGCTCCGCGTGGGTCTCCACCAGCACGGGCACACCGTGCATCATGGACACCAGGGGGCCGTAGCACACAAAGGACGGGGTGGGGATGATGACCTCGTCCCCCGGCTCCAGCAGGCAGCGGAAGCACAGGTCCAGGCCCTCGCTGCCGCCCACAGTGACCAGGATCTGGCCGATGGGGGCGTACTCCAGGTCAAAACGGCGCTTCAGGTAGCGGGAGATCTCCCGCCGCAGGTCGGACAGACCGGCGTTGGGGGTGTATTTGGTAAAGCCCTTTTCCAGGGAGTAGATGCCGGCGTCCCGGATGTGCCAGGGGGTGACAAAGTCGGGCTCGCCGATGCCCAGGGAGATGGCGCCCTCCAGCCCCTCCAGCAGGTCGAAGTATTTGCGGATTCCGGAGGGCGGGATCTTCTGTATCCGCTGGGTGAGAATCTTGTTATAGTCCATCAATCCAACACGAACCTTTCTTCCTGGACCTCCTGCTTCTGGAAGATCAGGTGCTTTTCTTTGTATTTCTTCAGGATGAAGTGGGTGGCGGTGCCGGTCACGTCCTCCAGGGGGGCCAGCTTCTCGCCCACGAAGTGGGCCACTTCCTTCAGGCTGCGGCCGGAGATGATGACGGTCAGGTCGAAGGAGCCGCTCATCAGATACACCGACTCCACCTCGTCATACTGGTAGATGCGCTCGGCGATGCGGTCAAAGCCCTCGTCCCGCTGGGGGGTGACCTTCACCTCGATGAGGGCGGTCACCGACTCCCGCTCGGTGCGGTCCCAGTCCACGATGGCCTTATAGCCCAGAATGATGTTGTTCTTCTCATATTCCGCAATGGCGGCGGACACCTCTGCCTCGGTCATCCCGGTCATGGACGCCAGCTGTCCGTGGGTCAGGGTGCAGTCATCTTCCAGCAGCTGCAGCAGCTTCTTCATAGCAAGTCCTCCTTGAGTATGGAAATATGGCGGTGATGTTGGACAATATTATATACTCCGATTCCCCGGATGGCAATCCTTTTCCCCGGACAAAAATGGATCAGAATCCGCCCCCGTCGGGCGGAAAATCTGTGAGAAACGCGCCTGTCCGGGCGGGGCGGCATAAAAAGGCACGGCCGCCGCCCGCCGGCAGCAGCCGTGCCTACCGATACCACCGCAGCACCCGGGTGGTGCCTGTCCTGCGCAGGGCCACCGCCGACACCGCCATGTCCGAGGCCAGCAGGATGGCCGCCGGCGGCCCCAGCCATGCCGGTATGGCCGCCAGCAGGGGCGTCACCAGGGGGTCCACACCGTACACCAGCACCAGGGCCAGCACCGTCCAGCACAGGGCAAACTGGGGGCACACCAGTCCGCCCACATTCCAGCGCATTCCGCTGTAATCCCAGAACTCCACCCCCAGGGCGTAGCGGTAAAAGCTGCCCAGGGCCAGCTCCGCCGCCGTGGCTCCCACGAAGCCAGCCGCCATCACCCACACCGGCCCGGAGCCCAGCCCGGCCAGGAAGCGGATCAGCAGGGCGCCCACTCCGTACACCGGGCACAGGGGGAGCAGCAGCAGGCACTTCCGGTCCTTTTTGGGGTGGTCGATGATGCGGGCAAAGGATACCTCCAGCAGAAAGCCCAGAAAGCTGTACAGGATAAAATACCACAGCGGAAACAAAGCGTCACCCCCAATGCTGTTATCATGGTTCCGCCTCCGGGCTTTTATGCCGGCAGTTATCGCCTTGCCATGATATTTTTCCCCCGAAAGGATTGACAACAAAAACGCTTTGTGCTATGATACCGAAGCTGATATTTGCGGAGTCATTGACTATGCGGGTGTAGTTCAATGGTAGAATCCCAGCCTTCCAAGCTGGTCGCGTGGGTT
>JBJEYO010000096.1:0-10328 GCA_051886935.1 Candidatus Enterenecus sp.
ATGGGATCGGTCTTGGTGTGGCCGCAGACGGAGCAGGTATAGGTCATCTCGCCCTTGGCGGTGTGGGTGGGGCGGATGGTGACCGTGCCGTTATCCCAGGTATGGTCCTCATACTGGGTGTCATCTCCGGCGGTGCAGTCCCGCTTGTGCTGGTCGTCGTTGTAGGGGATCCAGTCGCCGTAGGTGTGTTCGGTCAGCTTGTCAATGGGCTCGGTCTTGGTGTGGCCGCAGACGGAGCAGGTATAGGTCATCTCGCCCTCGGCGGTGTGGGAGGGCTCGATGGTGACCGTGCCGTTATCCCAGGTATGGTCCTCGTACTGGGTGTCATCCCCGGCGGTGCAGTCCCGCTTGTGCTGGTCGTCGTTGTAGGGGACCCAGTCGCCGTAGGTGTGAGTGTGCGTTTCCACCGGAGAGATGGTGAACGAAAGGGTCAGATAGGCGGGGTAGACCAGCGGGTCTGCCTCCCAGTCCTCGGGGAAGGCGCTTTGCAGGACGAACTGATAGTCCCCCGGCTCCGTGGGGCCGGTCAGGGCGAAGATGAGCCAGGGGCTTTCCTCGTCCATGATCTCGCCGCCTTCAATCTGGGTGGCCGCATCGTTTTCGATCTTGTACCAGGCTCCCGTCACATACTTGCCGTAAAGCCCGGTCTGATTCAGGGGCTGCTCGATAATGGTGGTGCCCGCCTGGGAGGCCAGAATCGTATCCAGCGGCAGCGTGACCGCTTCGCCGTCATAGGTCTTGTCCAGCGGCTCGCCAATGTACTCGTATTTGTCCTCCTCAGCGGTGGGTGTTACCTCCACATATCTGCGATACAGGTAGACCGGATAGGAATCCCGGGTGTCTTCGTCAACGGCCTTGGAGGTGAACACATAGCTGCCGTCCTCGTTCTTTGCCAGGCGGAGGTATTTGTCCGAATGTCCCATATAGGGGGAGTACATGGTGACATCGCCTTCCGTCCCGAAGGTCAGCATGATGCGGATGTCGGCGTTGGTGGCTCCGCTGTAACGGCAGACCGTACCGCCGCTGACCCACATGGAGCCCTCCTGAACATAGCCCTCAATGTGGTACGCGCCGAAAATACCCGTGCCGAAGTCCCAGAGCAGGGTCTCGTCAGAGGTGCTGTCGCCGTAGTGCTTCATGGCGCCCAGATAGTGATAGGGGGCGAACAGCAGGGCCGGGTCATTGCCCAGGGTGATGCATCCGTCCCCGTCCGGGGTGACGGGGATGGCCGCCAGCTCGTCGCCGTCGGTCTCGTCGGCGTACAGGGACATGACATACAGCTGGCCGTCAGCCTCGCCCACGATGGCGCACTTCAGGAGCCAGGACGCGGCCTCGTTGAACATGGTCCGGCTGGTGATGCGCTCAAATTCATAGGTGCTGATGGTGGCGGTCAGCTCGGGCAGGACGGTCACAGGGTCGCCGCCGTCCTCCGGCGTGTACTCCAGGGTGAAGGTGTAGGTCCCGGCGGTGACGGGGCCGATGTAATACTTGCCGTCGCTGGGGACGGTCACGTCGATGCTGGTGTCCACCTCCACCTCGTCGCCGTCCTCGTTTTTCCACACGGGCCGCAGCCGGCTGAGCAGGTCTTCGCCCGCGCTGTTCAGCAGGGTGGTCTCGTCATTTTCATCGGTGACCTGAATGTGCCCCTTCCAGATGATGATGGGGCAGCCGTCGTAGATGTCCGACAGGCGCACCAGCTCGGCGTCCTCCGTGTAGGAGAAGGTCAGCCCATCCACGGATTCGGCCACTTCGCCTCCCGCCAGCGCCGCCGTGGGCAGCAGGGTCAGCAGCAGAGCGGCAGAGAGCAGGGCGCTCAACAGTTTGCTTGCGCTTCGTTTCATGCGGTTTCCTCCTTGTACAGTTGTTTTGGACCTGGCTCACAGGGTGTCCATCAGCGCGGACAGATAGGCCGCGGAGATGGAGCCGTAGATGAACTGGTCGATCAGCCCGTCCTTTTTTGCCTGCCTGACCTGCCCGGCCAGTTCGGCCTCGGAGTTCTCGTCCACCAGCAGGACGATCTTGCAGCCGGGGGTGTCCCGCCGCACCTCCTCCCGCAGCTTCAGCCGCTGGGAGAGCGTATAGGGGGAACAGCCCGTGACCTCCATCAGCAGGGCGTAGGGCGAGGTGATCCGGCAGTACTGCACGATCTCGTCCGGCGACGAGGTGGTCTGCACCGCGAACTGATCCCGCTTCAGCTCCCGGGCCACCGCGTCGGCAAAGACGAAGTCCTTCATGCTCAAGACAATTTGCCGCACTTCAACACCTCCTTTCGCTCCGGGACAGTCTTTTGGCAGCTTACAGCTCACATTATAGGGAAAGTGGTGAAAAGCGCCCTATCAGAAATGATAGTTTTTGAGCAGTATTTGGAGATTTCACGCAAAAAAGCGCCGTATCCGCACATGGCGGATACGGCGCGAACCGTGTTCCGGCTAAAATCCGGGGACGATCAGATCCTTGTTGATGACATCGCAGGCCAGGGCCACCCGGTTGCTGTACCCGGTCTTTTCAAACAGCTCCTTGATGTGCCAGCGGACCGCGGGGATGCTGATGTGCATCCGCTCGGCGATGGCGGCGTCCGGCAGGCCCTTCACCAGCAGGCGCAGCAGCGCCAGCTCGTCCGGCGTGAACTCGCTGGAGGCGGCGTTGCCGATCCGCACCACCGGCGCGTGGTCGGGATAGACGGACTGGCCGGCCATGGTGCGGTCCATGATCTCCAGCAGCTCCTCCGCGCCGCTCTCCTTGAACCAGAAGCTCTCGGCGCCGGCCTGCCTGGCCCGGGCCATAAACTGGGAGTCCGCCATGGAGGTCACGATGATGATCCGAATATCCGGCAGGTGCCGCTTGATGACGGCGGCGGCGTCCAGGCCGCTCTCGTTGTTCTCGGTACACACATCCATGAGAATCAGGTCCACCGGGTATCTCATGCAGGTGATCTCCGCCATGCCGGCGTTGGCGATGGAGGCGGCCAGGCGGTAGCGCCCGCTGCCTTTGATATAGCTCTCCATGCTGTCCCGGGACATCTTTTTGTCCTCCACCAGCAGTACATTGGTCATTGGGCTCCCTCCCCTTCCGGCAGCGTGATGGTGAGCGTGAACTGAGGGCTGCTGACGATCTCCATGTGCCCGCCGGCCCGCTCCACCCGGCGGCGCAGGCCGGACAGACCGCCGCCCTCCGTGACCTGACCCCGGGGCGGCGCGCCGTTGTTGGTGATCACGGCGGTGACCAGCCCCGCCTTCGTCCGCAGGCGCACGGTCATCTCGCCCGCCCCCGCGTGGCGCACGGCGTTGGTGGCGCACTCCCGCATGGCGGTGATGAGCAGATAGGCCCGGGCGGCGTCCCGGGGCAGCTGGCCATCCAGCAGGACGCGGACACCAATGCCCTGGGCGGAGGCGATCAGCTCCTCCAGAGCGGCGTCGGCGGAATCCGGCCCGTTCCCTTCATCGGCCCGGGCGGGCGCCTCCGCGCCTATGCTGTCCATGGCCCGGCGCCACATGGCGCCCGCTTCCCGCAGCTCCTCCGGGGAGCAGTCCCCGTTCAGCGCCCTGCGGGAGGCCAGCAGACACAGGCCGATGCCGTCGTGGACGCGCATTTTCACGGCGAAGGTCTCCTCCTCCCGCACGGTGCGGTCCAGCTCGGCGTAGAGCCGCTTGGCCCGGGCGTTGGTCTCCTCCAGGGCCCTGTTCTCCCGCTCCAGCTCGGCGCGCTTTTCATACAGCTCCGTGGCGTCAAAGGCCTGCATCTGGACGCAGCGCCTGCCGCCCGCCAGGGCCAGCGGGCTCTCCCGGAACACCCACACCGTCCCATCGGGGAACCGGAGGGCGGCGGAGCCGGGGTCCACAGCGGTCACGCCGGGGCCCGGCGTGCGCAGCGCGGCCCGCAGCTCGTCAAGGTTCTGGAGGTCCGTGCCCATCAGCGCCCGGCAGAGCCGGTGCATCTTGCGGTTGCACAGGATGATGATGCCCCGGTCATCGGCAAAGCAGACGCCGGCCGGCAGGTTGTCCACGCTCTCCTTGATGGCGCGGCGCAGTTTCCGTTTCACAGCGGCCCGCCCCCTTCCGGGACGGCCAGCATCAGATGCCGGACGCCGTTGTCACAGAATACCCGGGCCGCGGGGAACCGCTCCGTCAGGGCCGCCGGGTCGCCCCCGCCCTCCACCATCATGGACACGCAGCAGCTTCCGCCCTCCCGGAAAAAGGATGCGCTCAGGGCGGCCAGGGTGTCCAGCGACGCCTCCGCGGCGGCCTCGAAAAAGTCGTAGAGGGCGGCCGCGGTGTCCAGCGGCAGGTCGCCCGTGAGATCCATCAGGAAGGCGCAGCGGCTCACGCCCAGGCGCAGGCTGCCCATGGACTCGTCCATGCAGAGCTTCAGCTCCCCGGCGGGGACCATGCCGTCACGGTCGGCCAGGAAGATCAGGTTGCTGCGCCGCTTGAGATAGGCGCCCATCACCGACATTTTCCACAGCAGGTGCCGGGCCTCCTCCGGGTCGTCCGCGGCCTGCAGCTCCTCCGCCAGAGCGGAAAGTCGGGCGGTCTGAGCCGCCGTTTTCTCCCGCATGGCGCCGTAGAGCCGCTTCTGCTCCTCCAGCTTTCTGCGCCGGGCCTTTTGCCGGTTCTCCTCCTGGAGAAGGGAGCCGTAGCTTTGCAGCTCCTCCCGGGTGCCGTCCAGCTCCCGGAGCACTGCCAGCAGGGGGGACAGGTCCTCCTGCCAGAAGACATGGCCGACCCGGATGGGCGCCCCGGAGACGCGCACACCCTCCGCGGTGGTGACCGGGGCCTCCACCGCCGCCGCCATGGTCTGCCGGTCCAGCGCCGCCGCGTTTTCCGCGGCGCAGAGCACGGAAAAGTCCCGGTCGATGATCTGCGCGCCCAGAGAGGAGGCGTGGAACAGCTCGGTGTAGTGGGTGTTGGACTGAATCAGCCCGCACTGGACGCAGAGCTCGATGGTGGCGGCGTACATGATGCAGATCACGGCGGTCATGTCCCCGGCGATCCATCTCAGCCAGGGCGCCTGGGAATAGTAGAGCGCCATATAGACGAGCAGGACGCAGATGGGAACCGTGGGCACCCAGATTCGCCTGCGGCTGCTGGGGATCCGGGATTTTTTCCACATGGCGGCCAGCATCAGTGTGGAACAGGCCAGCAGCCACAGGACGATGAGGGAATAGCCTGGGCCGTAGCCGTTGTTGGACCCCGTCCACACCGGGGCGTCGGGCGGGAAGGTGAATACGAACTGGTGCAGGTCGTTGGTCAGCACCAGGGCCAGCAGGACGCAGGTGGGTATGTAGAGCAGCGCCGTCCGCCTGGGCAGGTGGGAATCCTCCGGAGCGCCCAGGGACATGGCCACGAACACTGCCAGCAGCGGAATGAACAGCATGGGCAGGTAGAACAGGTACCAGAGGTACCGGGCCAGATGATCCGCGCCGGCGGAGGGGACAAAATAATACTTCACCGTCCGCAGGAAGAACCAGAACACCATCAAAGCGGCAATGGCGGCCAGATACCGGCGGGCCTGGGTCTGCACCACGCGGCCCCGGACGGACACGCCCCAGGCGGAGAACAGGCCCACATAGATGGCCGAGCGGATAAGTCCGATCTGCTTCGGGTAAAAGCCTGCATTGCCGAGGAAACGGCAGACAACGGCAGAGGTTATCAGCAGCGCGGCCAGCCCGCAGGCCCGGGCTGTTGACCGGTCCGGTCTTGCCATAACTCCGCCTCCCCTCCAAGGCCGCTCCCGCGGCCCGAGCTTTCGTTCTGAGAACAGTATAACACAGCTCCGCCTATAAAGTCACCGAAAATTCTTCTGAAGGGCCCCGCGGGGCGGCACCGGGGGAGCGCGCCGGGACATCACGGCCAGAGCCCACCTGCCGGAGCGGCTGGGCCGGGATTGAGACCACCCATCAATCAGCAAAAAACGGCTTGCGGAGGGCAAGCCGTTTTTTTGATTCTGTTCCGCGGCCTCAGCGGCCCACGGTGTCCTGGTACTCCGAGGGGGAGACCCCCACCAGCTTTTTGAAGGTGGCGGAGAAGTGGGTGATGTCCCGGTAGCCCACCTGCTCGGCCACCTGGTATACCTTCAGGGAGCCCTTCCGCAGCAGCTCCATGGCCTTGTGGATGCGGAAGCGGGTCAGGTAGTTCAGAGGGGTATAGTCGGTCTCCTTCTTGAAGGTGTGGCTCAGGTGGCCCTCGCTGAGCCCCAGATGCTCGGCGATGGAGCCCACGCTGATGCCGGGGTCGTTGTAGTGCTCCCCGATGTAGTCCATGGCGGCCAGCACGTACCGGCTCTTGTCCCCCTTTTTCACCCCCAGGATGGGCACATCCGCCTCCCGCCCGGCCTCCAGGCGGCGGCGCAGGGTGTTGATGGCCTGCTCCAGGTCCCCGTCGTGGAAGGGCTTGAGCAGAAAGTCCACGGCCCCCAGGCGCAGGGCGCTCTGGGCGTACTCAAAGCTGTCATAGGCGGTGAGGATGATGACATAGGCGTTGTTGCCCTGCTCCCGCAGCCGCCGGAGCATCTCCAGCCCGTCCATTTTGGGCATTTTCAGGTCGGTGATGATCAGGGAGGGGTGAAGGCGCTCCACCGCCTCCAGAGCCTCCTCGCCGTTGGCGGCCTCGCCCACCACTACGCAGTCCAGGGCGGCCCAGTCCTCCGACAGGACGATGCCCTTGCGGATCATCTCCTCGTCCTCTACCACAAGTACCTTCAGCATTCCGTCTCCTCCTTCCGGCGTATGGGCAGGGTGGCCGACACCACGGCCCCCTTGCCGTCAGGCCCCGCGTCCAGATACAGGCCGAAGCCCTCTCCGTAGTGCTTCCACAGGATGGTGTCCACGTTGTAAAGCCCCAACTGGCGGCCGGGCCGCTCCCGCCCCCGGGGGAAGGGCGCGCCGGCCATCTCCGGCGGCAGGCCGCGGCCGTTGTCGGCCACGGTGATGCGGAGCAGGTCCCCGTCCCGAGCCTGGGCCCGCACCTGAATCTGTCCGTCCTCCACGCCGTCCAGCCCGTGGAGAATGGCGTTTTCCACCAGGGGCTGAAGAATCATCTTGGGTACCAGACAGTCCTCCAGCTCCGGGGGCACATCCACCCGGAAAGTGAGGGAGGAGGACAGGCGAATTTTTTGAATTTCAATGTACCGCTGGAGAATCTCCACCTCCCGGTGGAGGGGGACGAACTCCTCCGGGGAGACGCAGAACCGCAGGATGTCCGCCAGGTCGGTGGCCATGACGGCCACCTGGGGTACCTGGTTGATCTTGCTGATCCACTTCATGGTGTCCAGGGTGTTGCACAGGAAATGGGGGTTGAGCTGGGCCTGGAGCATGCGGATCTGGGCCTCGTTCAGCTCCCGCTGGTTTTCCACCAGCTCCTCCTGGTTACGTTTCAGGGCGGCCACCATGCCGTTGAAGCTCTGGGCCAGCTCCCCCAGCTCATCATCGCCCATGGGCGGCACATACACATCCAGGTTGTTCTGACCCACCTCTCCGATGCCCTCGTGGAGGCGCTGGATGGGCCGGAACATCTTCCGGCTGACATTCAGGCTGATCAGCACGGAGACCACCACGCCCGCCAGGGCGCAGGACAGGCTGACGGTGTATAAAAGGCGCATGGTGTCCCGGGTGAACACCTGGGGCCGCTGGAGCACCAGGTACAGCCCGGTGGAGGAGTGGTACTCCACCCGGTAGAGGAATTCCTCCGTGCCGCCGGTCAGTTCCTCTCCCGCCAGCAGCTGCTGGCGCAGGACAGGAGCCAGGGAGGCGGCCAGGGAGGGCTGGGCGCAGTACACCGGCCGCCAGTAGCGGCTGAGCAGAATCAGCTCGTTCTGTGCTCCATACTTGCCGTCCAGCAGAGCGCGGAGGTGGGACTCATACAGGCTGATGACCAGATAGCCCGCCCGCTCCCCCTCCGGCCCGGTCAGAGGGACGGCCCCCTGGAGAAGGGGGGCCCCGGTGTCGGTTACGTCCTCGCAGGCGGAAAAGACCAGACCGTCCGCCTGGGCGGCGGCGTGGAGCACCCCCCAGCTGGTGGACAGCCGGGGCGAGGCGGGGGAACCGCTCCGGGTGGAATAGCGCAGAGTGCCCCCGCTGTCGTACAGGTCGAAGCAGGCGTAGGCCCGCACCGGCTGGGTGGCGGAAAACAGGCGGCTGTATACCTGGGTGGCCTCTCCGCCCTGGCCGGACAGGGCTCCGGCCACCAGAGGATCGGCCTGAAGCTGGGCGGCGGCCTGGACAAAGCCCTCGTAGGCTCCATCCAGCGCCTGGGCCGCGATGTCCAGATACTCCTGGGCCTCCTCCCGGGCGGCGCTGTTCAGGCGCAGGCGGAAGATCTGAAGGAGCATGGTGGAGCAGATGAGCAGCGGCACCAGGGACACCAGCAGAAAGGCGGCGGAAAGGCGGGTGCGGAAGGAATGGCGGACGGGGCGGCTCATGACGGCTCCTCCTCTCCACCCAGGTAGAAGGCCCAGGCCATCAGAAGCGACTCCCGGTTTTGGTCGGCCCAGGCCGGGTCATAGTCTACCAGCGCCAGCTGCCCCAGGTCGGGCAGGGGGAGCACCGGGTCCACATCCGTGCGGACGGAGCGGCGGTAGAACTGGCTGACCAGCAGCTGCTGCACGTCCAGACTGGCGGTGAAGTCCAGGAACAGCCTGGCGTTGTCCTCGTGGGGGGCGCCCCGCACCAGGGCGCTGCCGTCGGGCACGCAGCTGGTGCCGTCGGCGGGGTAGACCAGGGCGATGTCGTCCCCGGCGGCGATGCGCTTCAGGGCGGTCTCCTCCAGGGTGACGCCCACCCAGTCGCTCCCCTCGGCCACCCGGGTGAGTACGGCGCCGGAGCTGTCCAGCTGCCGACCCTCCAGACTGGCGGCCAGCCGCCGGAGCACCTCCTCACTGTCGCCGCCCAGGGCTCGGACCATAGTGGCCAGGGCGGTGAAGGAGGAGCCGGAGATGGCCGGGTCGGCGAAGGCGATTCTGCCCTGAAATTCCGGGGAGAGCAGGCTGTCCCAGCCGGTGAGCTGGTCAGCCCGCGCCAGCTTGGTGTTGTAAATGAGGACTACGGGCAGGGCGGAAAAGGGGGTCCACAGGCCGTCAGGAGCGCAGAACTGGCTCTGAAGCTCCTCCGCCTGGGCGCACAGGTAGGGGGTGAAGCAGTCCCGGTAGGCCTCCAGACTCTCCACGCCGCCCCCGAACATCACATCGGCCCGGGGGCTGTCCTGTTCGCGGCGGATGCGCTCCAGCAGCTCGTTGGTGCCGCCGGTCACCACCTCCACCCAGATGCCGGTGCGCTCCTCAAACTCCTTGATGATGGGCCAGTACACCTCCTCCTTGTGGGAGGTGTAGATGACCAGCCGCTCCTCCTGGGCGGGGGCGAAGCTGTTGGGGGCCTCCTGCCCGCCGGCGGCGCAGCCGCCCAGCAGGGCCAGGGCCAGCAGCAGGGCGGGTACCGCGTGCTTTCCCATGGGTCTCTCTCCTTCCGGGGCAGAGCCCCGCCTGTTATCATTTTGCCTAATTATAGCACAGGCAGGTGGAGATTTTCATCTATTTTTACAGAAATATCAGAAGGAAACAAAAAAACGCAGGTTTGCCCACTGGTTTTTCCGGAATGTACCATATAATATAAAAGATACAAAGGACGCGGTGTTTTCCGCGTGTAATTTGTCGAATTTCATGAAGGAGGAACTGAAATGAAAAGAACGCTTGCGCTGCTCCTTGCCCTGTGTATGCTGTTGGGTCTGGCCGCCTGCAGCAGCGGGACCCCCAGCGGGACCAATTCCACCCCGCCCAGCCAGTCCCAGAACACCGGCACCCCGGATACCCCGGATAAACCCGACACCCCCAGTGACGCCAACCTGACCGAGACCCAGAAGATCATCCAGCAGGCCCAGACCATGACCCTGGAGGAGCTGGCCAAGAAGGCCATCGAGGAGTCCAACGGCAAGATGTTCTACGGCGTGGGCAACTCCAGCCGCGGCAAGAGTGCCCTGCCCCTGTTCATCGCCTATCTGCAGACCATCGACCCCAACTACAATATGGAGTTCGAGTGGCAGCAGCCCAAGAACAACAAGATCTTTGACCAGCTCACCGCCGACTCCCTGAAGGAGACCGGCACCTTCGCCATGACCCTGATTCAGGACGGCAACCAGATCCAGTCCAAGATGGTCCAGACCGGCATTCTGGACACCTTCATCCCCAAGGACTGGGCCGACGCCAACGGCACTACCGCCGACGCCTATGAGGGCTTCCTGCCCCTGCAGACCCTGAACAAGGTCTTTATGTACAACAACACCGGCTCCAAGACCTATGACAACTGCTGGGACTTCGTGGCCGAGGGCGAGCACGGCCTGTAC
>JBJEYO010000097.1:0-10299 GCA_051886935.1 Candidatus Enterenecus sp.
CTCGCTGCCCTCCGCCCGCTGGTGGACGCCGAAGGCCTTGGGCACGGAGGGGCCGGTGATGTCGGCGTCCAGCACGCCCACCTTCTTGCCCCGGGCGGCCATGGCGGCGGCCAGGGTGCAGGTGACGGCGGACTTGCCCACGCCGCCCTTGCCGCTGACCACGGCAATGACCTTGCCGATGTGGGACAGCTCATTGCAGGGCTTGCGGAAATCCTCCGGGGTTTGACGCTCCCCGCAGGCGGCGCCGCAGGTGGAGCAGTCATGGGTACATTCGCTCATGGGTTTTCATCCTTTCGCAGAGGGAATCCCCCTCCAAAAAAATTTTTGAAAAAATACCTTGACACACGAGGTATCTCGTGGTAGTATGTGAGCATAAGATACCTCAGCGGATGAAGTACCTCCCGCACAGGGGAAAAGGAGAGGAACACAATGAAGCAGTTCAACGAATACGGCTGTTTGCCCTGCGGCAAGCCCCGCCGCCCACCCCGCTCCATGCGCGTGCCGGACTGGCAGCGGGTGTTCCTGGCGCCGGAGTCCCCCATGTGGCAGGAGCCGGCGTCCAAGTATTAAGAAAGGAGGGATGGGCATGTCCATCTCCGCGGATCTGCTGCGCGGCCATACTGACACCATCATTTTAACACAACTGCTGCGCGGTGACAACTACGGTTATGAGATCAACAAGAACATTCAGCAGCTCACCAACGGCCAATACGGCTTCAAGGAGGCCACCCTGTACACCGCCTTCAAGCGGCTGGAGCAGGGGGGATATATCACCTCCTACTGGGGTGACGACGGTCCCGGCGCCCGCCGGCGCTACTATTCCATCACCGACGAGGGCCGGAGACAGTGGGAGGAGAGCCGCCGGGAGTGGGAGAACACCCGGGCCCTGCTGGACGCGCTGATTACCGCGGACATTGCGGTTTCCGATGAGAAGGAGTGATCGACATGGAAAAGAACAAACTGAATTTGATCCTGTTTGTGGCGGATAAGCTGTCCGCCGCCCCGGAGGGAGCCGCCAAGGCCGACCTGGTGGAGGAGCTGTCCGACAACCTGTACCAGCGCTATACCGACCTGGTGACCGCCGGCGTGCCCGAGGAGGAGGCCCTCCAGAAGGCCAAGGACGGCCTGGGCGACGTGGATGAGCTCATCGACTACCTGAACGGGCTGGAGCCCGATCAGCCTCTGCCCAAGGAGAGGTCCGCCGCCAGCCAGCTGGACGATGTGCTCCGGGACGTGGAGGAGATCTGCAGGGCCGCCATGGGGAAGGCCAAGAGCGCCATCCAGGAGGCCAGGGAGACCATGGAGGAGAGCGGCATCACCAACTGGAGCTGGAAGTCCGAGGACGGGGAGATCGAGGTCAGCGTCAGCGATGACGGGACCTGCCCCGATAACGGGGAGGAGCATGGGGAGCCCCAGGAGCCGGCCGGCGAGGAGCAGGTCAAGGTCCACTCCCATGTGACGGTGAACGGCCATGATCTCTCCGCCGAGGTGAGCAAGGCGGTGAAGGAGGCCATGAAGGCCGCCAAAGCTGCCGTCCAGAGCGACGCAGTGCAGGGCGCCATCCGTACCACAAAGGGCGTGGTCAAGGACGCGATGCACTCTGTGAAGGACGCGGTGAACTCGGTGAACGTCCACGGCAGGGACGGCGCCGGCCACGCAGAAGAAAACGCCGATGACCTGGATCGGGAATTCGACGAGATGGAGAAGAAGTTTGACGACCTGGACCGGGAGCATGAGGATGGCCAGGTGGAGAAGGTGTCCGGCGAGGCCCTCCGGGGCATTGACGTGCAGACCGGCGCGGGAAACGTGACCATCCGGGTCAGCCAGCCCGAGGACGGCGATGTGCTGGTGGGCGGCGATGTTGAGGACCTGGAGGTCACCCGCCGGGAGGACGGCGTGCTGGTCATCCGCCAGGGCAAGACCGCCAGCTCCTCCTTCCTGTTCGGCCGGGGCGTGGGCTCCGCCGACGTGGAGCTGGACCTGCCCCTCCGGGACTGGGCGCTGCTGAACGTGGCCACCGGCAACGGGGATGTGAACCTGGAGCTGGAGGGGATCGGCGTGGACGATCTGGTGGTCCGCACCGGCGCGGGCGATGTGCGGGGCGAGCTGCCCTTTGCCAACACCCTCAATGTGAAGTCGGCCAGCGGCGACATCGACTGGCAGGGCAACGCCGGCATCCTCCAGTGCGAGAGCGCCAGCGGTGATGTGAACTTCTGCGGCGTGGCCGACACGGCCAATGTCCGCAGCGTCAGCGGCGATGTGCGCCTGGAGGGCTCCTTCCCCATGGTGCGGTGCGGCAGCGTCAGCGGCGATGTGGACCTGGCCACCCAGGTGCTGCCCGACCAGATGGATGTGAGCAGCACCAGCGGCGACTGCATGGTGCGTATTCCCGACAGCGGCGGCTTTGTGGTCAACTTCAGGACCAACAGCGGCGAGTTCACCTCTGACTTCTTTCACGGTGCCATGGGCGGCTGGAGCAAGAACAACACCTTCACCTATCAGGGCGGCGGCCCCGTCTACAACATCAAGAGCATGTCCGGCGACCTGTGGCTGAAAAAATATTGATTGGGAGGAAAGAACCATGAAAAAGCTGTGCAGAACAGAGGGCGCTGAGTCCAAATTCCTGGGCGTGTGCGGCGGAATCGCGAAGTATTTCGGCCTGGACCCCACGCTGGTGCGGCTGATCACGGCGATTCTCATCATCCCCGGGGGCATGTCCATCTGGGTGTATATCATCGCGGCCTTCATCATGCCCAAGGAGAGCGAAGTGCGGTAATTTCCGCGGAACATAGCGCAGGCGCGGCCCCGAACGGGCCGCGCCTGCGTCGTTTGTGTCGTTATTGATGCCGGATGTTCAGCACCTCGGCGGGAAGCTCCTCCTCATAGATGCCCAGGCTGTTGATGATCTCCAGCACCCCGGCGTCGTCCAGCTCGTAGTAGGGGTTGATCCACTGGCCCGGCAGGGTGACGGAATTCAGCCCGGAGTCCAGGTCCATACCGATGGCCTGGGTGGCGAAATAGATCATGGTGTTCAGGGGCATGTCGCTGTCCACATACTGGCTGAGGATCTGGATGAGGGAGGTGACCTTGCTCACATTGGACAGGGTGATGGTCTGCTTTACCATGGCCACCAGGAAGTCCCGCTGTACCTGCACCCGGCCAATGTCCTGGCCGTCGTACCCCTTGCGGAACCGCATCAGGCCCAGGGCGTCCTCGCCGTAGAGAAGCTGATAGCCTGCCTTCAGGTGGATGTGCAGGTCCTGGGCGGGATCGTCATAGTCCATGTTCTGGGGGACGGTGAACCAGACGCCGCCGATCTTGTTCACAATGGCGGAAAAGGCCTTCAGGTCCACCATGACATAGTAGTCCACCGGGATGACCAGGGTCTCGCTGACCGTGTCCCGCAGCAGCTCCACGCCGCCCAGGCCATAGGAGGCGTTGATCTTCCAGCTGTTTCCGTTGATCTCCACCAGGCTGTCCCGGGGAACGGAGATGAGGGAGGCGGTTTGGCTGTTGGTGTCGAACACGCCCAGCATGATGGTGTCCGCCATGCCGTTGCCGTCATCGCTGCCGGCCAGCAGACAGGTGTATACCCCATCCCGGCGGGTCAGTACCAGAGGCGTGGAGGTGGGCTCCGGATCATCGGTGGGGCCGGCGGGGTCGCCCGCCGGATCGGAGACGGCGGGGCTGGGATTGCCGGGGTTGATGGTGACCTGGCTGTCCACATCGGGGGGATTGATGAACAGCTTGAAGGCGGCAAAGACCACCACGATGACCAGGGCCACGGCGAAAATGATCCAGTATAGAACACGAAGCACCCGCATGAGCGGAGAGAGCTTGGCGGCAGGTTTTTTGACGGACATGGGCAGGCTCCTTTCAGCTTGCGGAGATCCAAGTCGCGTTATGTCAACTTTCTGTATAGTATATCGGAAGCCGTGGGGAAAAGCAAGTAAAAATGGAAACAAATTTATATTGTGAGAGAGGGCATTGACATTGCGCTTCGCCAGTGATACCATAGAACTGTCCCAAATGATACAGTTTGGAGGGAGCGCGGTGGAATGGGAAGACCTGGCGCAGCATCCGCTTTTCCGGCGGGTGGACGGCGCGCTGCTCCGGGAGACCCTGTCCCGGTCCCAGCTGCTGTCCGCCGCCAGGGGTGAGACGGTCTACGACCGGCGCCGGTTCCGCCGGTGTCTGGGCGTCCTGCTGAGGGGGGAGCTTCAGGTGCGCCGGGAGGCGCTGCTGGTGTCCACCCTGCGGGCGGGGGAGCTGTTCGGCGCGGCGGCCCTGTTCAACGGGCAGGAGGACTACCCCACCACCCTGACCGCCCTGACGGAGTGTACCCTGCTGCTCATCCCCCAGGAGGAGGTGCGGCGGCTCATTCTGAACTGCCCGCCTTTCGCGGAGGACTATGTGACCTACCTGTCCGGCCGCATCCGGTTCCTCAGCGCCCGGCTGGACACGGTATCCGCCGACAGCGCCGGGGGCAGGCTGGCCCACTATCTCTGCTCGGTGGCCGGGCCCTCCGGTGCGGTGACCCTGTCCGCCACCCAGCTGTGCCAGCGGATCGGCGTGGGCCGGGCCACCCTCTACCGGGCCTTTGACAGCCTGGAGGGGGCGGGGGCCATTGCCCGGGAGGGCAAGACCATCCGCGTTGTGAACATGGAAAAACTGCGCTCCTGCTGTGAGCCCAAAGGAAAGGAAGAACAATGATGAAACACGGAAAATGGATGGCGCTGCTGCTGGCGCTGGTCATGGTTTTTGCCCTGGCCGCCTGCAAGAATACCACGGAGCAGCCCACCGGCAGCCCCAGCCCCAGCGCCAGTCAGGAGCAGCCCACTGACAACCCTTCTCCCAGCCCCTCGGAGGAGCCCTCCGCAAGCCCCTCCCAGTCTGTGGACGGCAAGGACACGGTGCGTCTGGCCGTGCTGTCCGGCCCCACCGGGGTGGGCGCGGCCAGGCTGCTCAGCCAGGCTGACGCCGACGAGGCGGCCAACCACTATGACTACGTCATCTCCGCCGACAACAGCGAGCTGGTGGCCGGCCTGACCAGCGGCGACATCGACATCGCCACCGTGGCCTCCAATGTGGCGGTGAACCTGTACAACAAGACCGACGGCGGGGTGAAGATCATCGCCCTGGGCACCCGGGGAGTGCTGCACATCCTGGAGGGCAGCGGCGGCACCGACATCAACAGCATTGCCGACCTGGTGGGGGAGACCATCTACTCCGCCGGCCAGGGGGCCAATCCGGAGTATATCCTCCGCTATCTGCTCGCCGAAAACGGCCTGGAGCCCGACGTTGACGTGAACATCGTCTTTGCCGACGCCACCGAGATCACTGCAAAGCTGCTGTCCGGCGAGATCAAATACGCCATGCTTCCCGTCCCCGCTGCCACCGCCGCCATCATCAAGGGCGAGGGCCAGATCCGGGCGGCGGTGGATGTGACCGAGGCCTGGGAGGACCTGTATAACGGCAGCGAGCTGATCATGACCGCCGTGGTGGCCCGCACTGAGTTTATCGAGGAGCATCCCGAGGCGGTGGCCGCCTTCCTGGAGGAGTACGAGGCCTCCATCGACTATGTGAACAGCCATGTGGACGAGGCCGCCGAGCTCATCGCCGGCTACGGCATCACCCCCAACGCCGCCATCGCCAAGCAGGCCATTCCCCAGTGCCACCTGGTGTTCATCTCCGGGGAGGACATGGCCCCGGCTATCTCCGACTACTTCATGGTGCTCTACTCGGTGAGCCCCGCCTCCGTGGGCGGCGCCCTGCCCGATGACGCCATCTACTATGTGCCCTGACCGGCTGAAAAAAGTCATAAAAGCGGTCATACCCCCGGCCTTCTGGCTGGGGGTATGGCAGCTTGCGGCCATGGCGGTGGACCTGGAGCTGCTGCTGCCCACCCCTCTGGCGGTGGGGCGCAGCCTGGTGGCCCTGGCGGGCACAAGTGAATTCTGGCTGTCCGCCCTGTACACCCTGATCCGGGTGCTGTGCGGCCTGGCGGGAGGCGTCATCGCCGGCACGCTGCTGGCCTTTCTCACCCACTTCAGCCGGTGGGCCGACCTGCTGCTCTCCCCGGCGGTGCGGGTGGTGCGGGCCACGCCGGTGGTGTCTTTCATCCTGCTGGTCTACTTATGGGTGAGCCGGGCCAATATCCCCGGGGTCATCGCCGGGCTCATGGTGCTGCCGGTCATGTGGGGCAGCCTGACCGCGGGCCTGGCAGCCGTGGACGGGGAGCTGCTGGAGCTGGCCCACGCCTACCGCTTTTCCCGTCTCAAGACTTTGCGGCTCATCTACCTGCCCTCTCTGCAGCCCCATTTCGTCAGCGGCCTGCTCACCGCCTTCGGCCTGGCCTGGAAATCCGGGGTGGCGGCGGAGGTCATCTGCCCGCCCAAGCTGGCCATCGGCTCCCGCATCCAGCAGGCCCGGCTGGCCATGGAGACCCCGGAGCTGTTCGCCTGGACCCTGGTGATCATTGCCCTGTCCCTGGCGCTGGAGCGGCTGCTGCGGCGGCTGCTGCGGGGAAAGGGGGCGGCGGCATGATCGAAGTGAGAGAGCTGACCCTCCGTTACGGGGACAAGAGTGTACTGGACCGCTTTTCCCTGGAACTGCCCGGGGAGGGGGTGGTGGGCCTGACCGGGCCCTCCGGCTGCGGCAAGACCACCCTGCTGCGGGTGCTGGCGGGGCTGGAGAAGGCCCAGTCGGGCAGCGTGGCGGGGCTGGAGCCCCGGCGCACCGCTTTCCTGTTTCAGGAGGACCGGCTGCTGCCCTGGCGGACGGTGGAGCAGCACATCACCGATGTGCTTCCCCGGGAGCGCCGGGGGGAGGCGGCCAGGTGGCTGGCCCTGGCGGAGCTGGAGGGGGAGGAGAACAGCCGCCCCGCCCAGCTGTCCGGCGGCATGGCCCGGCGGCTGGCCATTGCCCGCTGCGCCGCCCTGGGGGGCGATGCCCTGCTGCTGGACGAGCCCTTCGCCGGGGTGGACACCGAGCGGGCCCTGCGGATGCTGGAGGGCCTGCGGGCCCTGGGCGTTCCCATCCTGCTGGTGTCCCATGAGGAGCCTGTGCTGGCCGCCTGCGACGTGGTATATACCTTTGACGGTCCGCCCTTGAGAAAGCTGTAAGAAAATCAATCACGGCTCTGCCGCCCACGGGCGGCAGAGCCGTGGCTTTTTTAATATTGGTTTACCCAGTTGGCGATAAGCAGCTCCGGCACCAGCCAGGCGGCCATGTACACCAGAAAGTTCAGGGGGGTCAGGGAGTTCCACGCCCCCACGCTGGTCAGGTAAAAGGTCAGGCACACGCCGATGACCGCCCCCAGCAGGGCGAAGATGAGGGACAGCCGGGCGGCGGAGCGCAGCCTGCGCCCGCCCACCACCGCATCGGAGTAGGCGGTGAGCCCCTCCCGGCACAGCAGAGCCACGGGGGCGTCGTCGTGCTCCTGGCTCTCCCCGGACAGCTCCAGCCGGCGCTCCACCGGGGGGAACTCCAGCTTGTCCACCGGCAGCTTGAACTTCTGCTCCAGCAGGGCGGGGATCAGGTTGAAGTCCCGGGTGGCCAGAATGGGATGAACCTCAGCCCGCATCAGGGCGGACAGGGCGGGATTGACCTCCCGGCTCATGGCGTATTCCAGGGGGAACATGGCGATGAGCTGCCCGTCCAGGGCGCAGAACACGGCGCTCTTCACATGGTAGCCCTGGGGCACGGGGACCTCCATCAGGTGCATGAAGGCGGCGGTGCCCACCAGCACCTCCTGATTGCGGATGATGCCGGAGACCCCACCCTCGTGGGGACGCACGCCGGACACCTCCCGGTAGAAGGCGCCCTGGGTGCGCAGCAGGTCGTGGAAGGGCCGGGCCAGGCCGCAGTTCAGGGCCCGGAGCATGGTGGCGGTGTAGCCCACCGCCTTTTCCGTGGACACGCCGAAGACCCGAATCTGGGTGACCTTGACGGTGCCGGGGGGGAACAGGTCGCCGTCGGTCATGAGGATGCCCCCCTGGCGGCAGCGGGAGACCCCGGCCCAGCCCGCCAGGGCAGCCCCCACCTTGTGGAGGCGGACGGCCAACTTTTTATAGGGCAGGCCCCAGGCCAGCAGGGCGGACCAGGAGGAGGCGGCGGTGAAGCAGGCGGATGCCGCCCAGGGGAAGCGGGCGGACTGGCCCTGGCCCACGGAGGCCATGGCAGCGCACAGCAGACAGGCCAGAATGAGCAGGGGGGCGGCGATCCGGTAGACCAGCGCTCCGGGGTCGGCCATCTGCATCTGGCTGCCGAAGCCGGCGGCGGAGCCGGACCACTTCACATAGGCCGGGCGGCCGCTCCACTTGTTCTCGTCCAGGGTGACCACATAGGGCGAGCTGGCCTGAGAGGCGGCCTTGGCGCCCTGCTGGTCCCCCCGCAGGCGTAGGGTGTCCCCCCACAGGGCCAGGGCCAGGCCGATGGCGGTAACGGCGCAGCAGGGCAGGCCCTGCCGGTAGTCGGCGATGAGCAGGGCCAGGGTATCCCACAGGGTGAACAGCCAGGCCAGGGCGGCCACGCTCTCGGCGCAGGGCCGCAGGGTGAACAGCCGGGCCAGACCCCGGCCAATGACGTCGTAGCACAGGCCGCCCGTCAGCACGAACAGCCCCAGCAGCAGAGCCAGCCGCAGGACAGGCAGCGGCAGGCTTCCGGCCTCTCCCACGGCGTTCCAGTCAAACAGGCCGGGGAAGTCCAGAGACACCACGGCGCACAGCAGGGAGAAGAAAACCGCCAGGGTGGTGCGGAGCTTGCGGCCCTTCAGCGCCCGGAGGTACCGGGCGGACAGGTCGGCGGCGGGGGTGTCGGGGGGGACCTCCGCCGGGCGGTGGGCGCGGCGGGGCCTGTCCGCCTCATGGGCAGGCTCCTCCTGGTCCACGCCCGGGATGTACTTTTCCGCCCGCAGGGTCTCCTCGTCTGGCTCCGCCTGGTCGTACATATGGTCGGCGTAGTTGTCCGCCCGGCGCAGCAGGGTGGACAGCCGGGCGGCGATGCCCCGGCCCGGCTTCTCCGGCACGATCTCATCCACCGGCGGAGGGGGCTCCTTCCTGGGGGCGGACCGGGGGGGCTTGTCCTCCCGGGCGCCGCGCTCCTCCTGGGGAAAGTCCACTACCTTGGGCTTCTTCTCATAGCGCCCGGTGCCGTATTCCGCCAGAATATCGTCCAGATCGTAGTTCTTATTCTCTTTTTCATCCTTGTGCTCGGACATGACTGCGCTCCTTTGCAGGCGGTTCAGCCCCGCTGGCGCACCGCCTCATACAGCACGATGGCGGCGGCGGCGGAGGCGTTGAGGGAGTTGACCTTGCCCCGCATGGGGATGGACAGCAGGAAGTCGCACTGCTCCCGCACCAGGCGGCCCATACCGTCCCCCTCGGAGCCGATGATGATGACCGCCGGACCCTTCAGGTCGGCGTCATAGAGGCTGGTGGTCCCCTCGGCGGCGGTGCCGTACACCCACAGGCCCTGCTCCTTCAGCTCCTTCAGCAGGGCGGTCAGGTTGGGCACCCGGGCCACGGGCAGGTGGCTCACCGCCCCGGCGGAGGTCTTGGCCACGATGGCGGTCAGGCCGGCGGAGCGGCGCTTGGGGATGATGACGCCGTGGGCGCCGGCGCACTCGGCGGTGCGGATCACGGCCCCCAGGTTGTGGGGGTCGCTGAGCTCGTCGCACACCACGATGAGAGGGGGCTCACCTTTCTCTTTAGCGGCGTTCAGAATGTCCTCCACGCTGGCGTACTCCCGCACGGCGGACACGGCGATGACCCCCTGGTGGCTCTTGGTGCGGCTCATGCCGTCCAGCTTGCGGCGGTCGCACTCCACCACCACGATGCCCTTGTTCCGGGCGGTGGAGGCGATGTGGCCCAGGGTGGCATCGGTCTCCCCCCGGGCGAGATAGATCTTGTCGATGGCGGTGCCGGCCCGCAGGGCCTCCGTCACCGCGTTGCGGCCTTCGATGAGGCCGTCGGCAATGGCTTCCTCGATGGGGGCGGGGCGGCGGGGGCCGCTGCTGTGTTCTCTCATATGAAATGCTCCTTATCTGCGCCCGCGGACGGGATATTTTTTTATGATATGCATTGTAACAATGGCTGTATTTCATAAAAACGGTTCAACAGAGCCGTTTTTATGAAATTGCGCGGCGTATGCCGCGCGAATAAACCGCACGCGGTTTATTCAGTATATATTATCATACCACGGTTTTTATAGAAACAAAAGAGGAAAAATGGAGGAGGGCGCGGCTTGTAGGTTGTACAATGATGTGTGACAAAAGGTAAAAAAAGATAGCGAATAGAG
>JBJEYO010000098.1:0-1945 GCA_051886935.1 Candidatus Enterenecus sp.
ATGTGATCCTGAACGTGATGCCCAAGCTGCGGCAGATGGACAAGAACCTGGTGGACGCCGCCATGGACCTGGGCTGCACCTGGTTCCAGGCTTTCCGCAAGGTCATCCTGCCCGAGATCAAGCCGGGCATCATCTCCGGCGCCCTCATCGCCTTCACCATGAGCGTGGACGACTTCGTCATCTCCTACTTCACCGCCGGCTCGTCCACCCAGACCCTGGCCATGGCCATCTACGGCATGACCAAAAAGCGGGTCACCCCCGAGATCAACGCCGTGTCCACCCTGCTGTTCGCGGTGGTGCTCATCCTGCTGGTCATCGTCAATGTGCGGGATGCCCGGGCGGAGAAGGCCGCCGCAAAGCGGCACTAAGTTCTTTCGGCCTGCGGGCCCCAAGATAAAAATCAAATTTCACTGGAGGAATGATCAATTGAAAAAGACACTTGCCTTGGCCCTTGCCCTTCTGATGATGGTCGGAACTCTTGCCGGCTGCGGCAGCAGCGGCGAAAAGCAGCGGGTCGTCAATGTGTGCAGCTGGGGCGAATATATCGACAAGGATCTGATAGACCAATTTGAGGCGGAGACCGGAATCAAGGTCAACTACCAGACCGCCGAGAGCAACGAGACCCTGTACTCCAAGCTGAAAAGCGGCGGCGCCGATTTTGATGTCATCGTCCCCTCTGACTATATGATCTCCCAGCTGATCGAGGAAGGCATGCTGGCTGAGCTCAACTACGACAACATCCCCAATTTCTCCCTTATCGACGACCGGTTCAAAAATCTGTCCTATGACCCGGAGAACAAGTATACCGTCCCCTACACCTGGGGCACACTGGGTATTATCTACAACACCTCCATGGTGGACGAGGAGATCACCAGCTGGAGCGTCATGTTTGACGAGAAATACGCCGGCAACGTGCTGCAGATCAATAACTCCCGGGACGCCTTCGGCATCGCCCTGATGTACCTGGGCTACTCCGTCAACACCACCGATGAGGCGGAGATCCGGGAGGCCTACCAGCTCATCGCCGACGCCAATTCCAAGGGCGTGTACCAGGGCAAGGTCATGGACGAGATCTTCCAGAAGATGGAGCAGGGCAACGCCGCCATCGGCGTCTACTACGCCGGCGACTTCCTGTCCATGCTGGAGAACAACGAGGACCTGGCCTACGTGATCCCCGAGGAGGGCTCCAACTGGTTCGTGGACGCCATGTGCGTGCTGAAGGATGCCCAGAACAAGGAGGAGGCCGAGGCCTGGATCAACTTCATGACCTCCACCGAGGCCAGCCTGGCCAATATGGACTATATCTGGTACGCCTCCCCCAACAAGGAGGCTCTGGAGCAGTATCCCGCCTACTATGAGGAGACCTACGGCGAGCCCCTGGATATGGAGATCTACGAGATCATGGCCGCTCCCCAGGAGGTGCTGGACCGCTGCGAGGCCTACCTGGTCCTCCCCGCTGAGATTCGCACCCTGTACAACGATCTGTGGATCGAGCTGGGCATTTAACTTGCAAAGGAGAAACACTGTCTATGTCTATTGAAACCGGCCTGATGGGCCGCGCCGAGGTCATGGTCACCGAGCAGAACACCGCCGCGGCGGTGGGTTCCGGCCTGGTGCCCGTGTTCGCCACCCCCTATATGGTCGCCCTGATGGAGAACGCCGCGGCCAACGCCGTCCTCCCCTACCTGGCCCCTGACGAGGGCACCGTGGGCACCCACCTGGATGTGTCCCACTCCGCCGCCACCCCCATCGGCATGAAGGTGTGGGCGGTGGCCACCCTCACCGCGGTGGACGGCAAAAAGCTGACCTTTGAGGTGGCCGCCTATGACCAGGCCGGTGAGATCGGCCACGGCACCCACGAGCGGTTCATCATCAAGCCGGAGAAGTTCCTGGCCAAGTGCCAGGCCAAGCTGGAGCACTGACCCGGTTCAGAGAAAAGAGAGCG
>JBJEYO010000099.1:0-1930 GCA_051886935.1 Candidatus Enterenecus sp.
CTTCTCCCTGGAGATGTGGGGCGGCGCCACCTTCGACACCGCCTACCGCTTCCTCCACGAGTCCCCCTGGGAGCGGCTGGACATGCTGCGGGAGAAGATTCCCAACATCCCCTTCCAGATGCTGCTCCGCGGCTCCAACATGGTGGGCTATTCCAACTTCCCCGACAACCTGGTGCGGGAGTTCATCAAGGAGGCCGCCCGCTCCGGCATCGATGTGTTCCGGGTGTTCGACTCTCTGAACTGGATTCCCGGCATGGAAGTCGCCATGGACGAGGTGCTCAACCAGGGCAAGCTGCTGGAGGCCACCATCTGCTACACCGGCGACATTCTGGACCCCAAGCGGGACAAATATACCCTGAAATACTATGTGGACATGGCCAAGGAGCTGGAGAAGCGGGGCGCCCACACCCTGTGCATCAAGGATATGTCCGGCCTGCTGAAGCCCTACGCCGCCAAGAAGCTGGTGTCCGCCCTGAAGCAGGAGGTGGGCCTGCCCATCCACCTGCATACCCACGACACCACCGGCAACCAGGTTGCCACCTATCTCATGGCCGCCGAGGCCGGGGTGGACATCGTGGACTGCGCCACCGCCTCCCTGTCCTCCCTGACCAGCCAGCCCTCCCTGTCCGCCGTGGTGGCCGCCCTGGAGGGCCAGGAGCGGGATACCGGGCTGGACCTGCGGGAGCTGCAGCGGCTGGACAACTACTGGGCCGACGTGCGCCTGCGCTACAAGAGCTTTGACGAGGGCCTGAGGAGCCCCACCACCGACATCTACCGCTACGAGATCCCCGGCGGCCAGTACACCAACCTGTATCCCCAGGTGGTGTCTCTGGGCCTTGGCTCCCGGTTCGAGGAGGTCAAGGAGATGTACCGCACCGTCAACGAGATGCTGGGCGACATCGTGAAGGTGACCCCCTCCTCCAAGATGGTGGGCGACCTGGCCATCTTCATGGTGCAGAACGATCTGACCCCGGACAACATCATCGAGCGGGGCAAGAGCCTCAGCTTCCCCGACTCCGTGGTGTCCTACTTCAAGGGCATGATGGGCCAGCCGGCCTGGGGCTTCCAGCCCGAGGGCCTGCAGGAAGTCGTCCTCAAGGGCGAGCAGCCCATCACCTGCCGCCCCGGCGACCTGCTCCCCGCCGTGGACTTCGACCAGGTCCGTCAGGAGATGTCCCGGTTCGTGGAGGAGGGCGCCATCAATACCCGCTCCATGCTGTCCTACTGCCTGTTCCCCAAGGTGTACGAGGACTACCACCGCCACCGCCAGGACTACGGCTATATCATGCGCATGGGCAGCCATGTGTTCTTCAACGGCATGGCCCTGGGCGAGACCAACAAGATCAACATCGAGGACGGCAAGACCCTGGTCATCAAGTACTTGGGCCTGGGCGACCAGAACGACGACGGCACCCGCACCGTCAACTTCGAGCTCAACGGTATGCGCCGTGAGGTGGCCGTGCCCGACAAGCGGGCGGCGGTGAAGGGCAAGACCGTGGTCATGGCCGACCCGGAGGACAAGAGCCAGGTGGGCTCCTCCATCCCGGGCATGGTGTCCAAGGTGAACGTGAAGCCCGGCGACACCGTGGCGGAGAACCAGGTGCTGGCCGTCATCGAGGCCATGAAGATGGAGACCTCCGTGGTGGCCCGCATGGCCGGCGTGGTGGACCAGGTGCTGGTCAGCGACGGCACCAGCGTCAAGGCCGGAGAATTGCTGATGACCATCAAGGTGAAGTAACCCATAATAGGAAAGCCCGGGGGCCGCTGCGCCGCAGCGGCCCCCGGGCTTTCTGCCGCCCCCTTGTCCCGTGCGATGGGGACATCGCCCCCCCTGCGGCGGGGCCATCGGTGCGCTTCCCATTCTGCATTCTGCATTTCGCACTCATTTCCTATCCCGCCCCTTGCAACCGCTGGCCGCATCTGCTACAAT
>JBJEYO010000100.1:0-10045 GCA_051886935.1 Candidatus Enterenecus sp.
CGTTGATAGCATGAGCCATGATAGGAGCACCTCCATGTATGTATTACTCCGTTATTGTAACATAAAAACAGCAAATTGCAACACCAAATTTCTTCCCCGGCCGGTATAAAACGCGCCCAAATTTCCCATGCTCAAAGAGTGAAATACCTTGGGAACCTCTGGATTGATCTCCGCGCGCAGCTTTACGCCGGAAATCTGCACATGTTGATTGATTCAGAGCTTCCCTTGAGGAGGTTGGCCATGGAGCGCATTGGATTTTTCAGCCGCCTGCGGGAGCTGTTCCGGGCAGAGCGGGGGCGGGGGCAGGCCTCCGGCGGCGGTGGGCAGAGCGGGGAGCCCCAGGGCGCCTGCCGGGAGGAGGGCCGCGCACGCCCCCGGGAGGGGACAGAGACCCGGCTCACCGACCGCTATTCCCGGGACCTGACCAGGCTGGCCGCCCAGGGAAAGCTGGACCCCCTGGTGGGCCGGGAGCAGGAGGTGAACCGGGTGATTCAGATCCTCTCCCGCCGCACCAAGAACAACCCGGCTCTCATTGGAGAGCCGGGCGTGGGCAAGACCGCCGTGGCCGAGGGCCTGGCCCTGCGTATGGCCGCGGGGACGGTGCCCGACTCCCTGCGGGGCAAGCGGCTGCTGAGCCTGGACCTGACCGCCATGGTGGCGGGCACCAAATACCGGGGCGAGTTTGAGGACCGGGTGAACATGGTGGTGGCCGAGGTGCGCCGGGCGGGCAACGTGATCCTGTTTGTGGACGAGCTGCACAACATCGTGGGGGCCGGCTCCGCCGAGGGAGCCATCGACGCGGCCAACATTCTGAAGCCCTGCCTGAGCAGGGGAGAGCTCCAGATGGTGGGAGCCACCACGGTGGAGGAGTACCGCAAGTATATCGAGAAGGACGCGGCGCTGGAGCGCCGCTTTCAGCCGGTGCGGGTGGAGGAGCCCACGGAGGGGCAGGCCCTGGACATCCTCCGGGGTCTCCGGGGCCGGTACGAGCAGTACCACGGCGTCACCATCTCCGACGAGGCCCTGGAGGCGGCGGTGGAGCTGTCCCGGCGCTACCTGCCCGACCGCTATCTGCCGGACAAGGCCATCGACCTCATCGACGAGGGGGCGGCCAGGCTGCGGATGGAGGGCACGGTACCGGCGGGGCTGCGGGCCTTGGCGGGCCGGGCGGAGGAGGCCGCCCGGGAGAAGGCCCTGGCGGTGGCGGCGGAGGACTACGAGCGGGCCGCCGTCCTCCGGGACGCGGAGGAGGACTTCCGCCGGGAACTGGAGCGCAAGCGGCGGAAGGAGGACGGAAGCCGCACCCTGGGGCGCGAGCAGGTGGCGGCGGTGGTCTCCCAGTGGACGGGCATCCCGCTGGAGTCCATCACCAAGGGGGAGGCCCGCCGCCTGCTGGAGCTGGAGGAGGAGCTGCGCCGCCGGGTGGTGGGGCAGGACGAGGCGGTGCGGGCGGTGTGCGCCGCCATCCGCCGCAGCCGGGTGGGGCTGAAGGAGCCGGGCCGTCCGGTGGGAGTGTTTCTCTTTCTGGGGCCCACCGGCGTGGGCAAGACCGAGCTGTGCCGCGCCCTGGCGGAGGCCCTGTTCGGCAGCGAGGAGGCCCTGATCCGCTTTGACATGTCAGAATATATGGAGAAGCACGCCGTCTCCCGGCTGGTGGGCGCCCCTCCGGGCTATGTGGGCCATGAGGAGGGCGGCCAGCTCACCGAGCGGGTGCGCCGCCGCCCCTGGTCGGTGGTGCTCTTTGACGAGGTCGAGAAGGCTCACCCGGACCTGCACAACATCCTGCTCCAGGTGATGGAGGACGGCGTGCTCACCGACAGCCAGGGCCGGCGGGCGGACTTCCGCAACACGGTCATCGTCATGACCTCCAACATCGGCGCCCGGAAGCTGGTCAGCCACGCGCCCCCCATGGGCTTTGCGGGGGCCAGCCGGGAGGAGCAGCGGCGGGAGGAGATTCTGGCGGAGCTGAAGAGCCAGTTCCGGCCGGAGTTTCTCAACCGTCTGGACGAGACGGTGATTTTCCGCCCCCTGGGCTCCGGGGACTTGGAGCAGATCGCCGGGCGGCTGCTGTCCGGACTCCGGGGCCGCCTGTCCGCCCTGGGGGTGGGCCTGGAGGCCCCCCGGGAGGCGGTGGCCCTGCTGGCCGACATCCACGGGGAGCGGGAGCAGGGGGCCCGCCCCATCCGCCGGGCGGTGCGCCGCCGGGTGGAGGAGCCGGCGGCGGAGCTGCTGCTGTCCCGGCAGCTGGTCTCCGGGGACACTCTCTGCCTGGCGGTGGAGGAGTCGGAGCTGGTGCTCCACCCGGAGAAAAAGCAGGTATAACAGAAAAGACCCGCCCGCGGTTGTCCGCGGACGGGTCTTGTTATGGGCCGAATCAGCCTCTGCCCTTGTCGGTGGCGGTGGCCATGGGGGTGTTGGCGTAATCCCACTGGTGGTCGGTCTTGGCCAGCCAGTCGCTGGTCACATTGAAATAGCGGCACTGTTCCGGGCCGCTGCGTGTGCCCAGGTCCCAGGTGGCATCCACGCAGTACCATTCCCCGTTCAGCCGCACCATGTTCCAGGCGTGGTCGCCGCTGGAGCTGTACGCCGCGCCCAGGACGGTGATACACTCCACATCCAGCAGGTCCATAAAGAGCTGGAAAGTGGTGGCGAAGCCCAGACACACCGCCTGTCCATAGACCAGGGCGCCCGAGGGACGGTAGGAGGTCCGGGGGGCTACCTGGGCGGGGTCGTTGTGCCGCCAGTCGTATACCACGTTGGAGATGAGCCAGGAGTAGACGGCCCACTCCTTTTCATAGTCGCTCATGCCCTCGGTGATGACCTGGCCGATGATCTCCCGGCAGCGGTTATAGACCTGCAGGTCCGGCTTGGACAGCTGGGAGGTGTCGCCGGTCTCCCAGGCCTCCAGAATGGGAGTGCAGTCATAGATGGTCATATCGTCCGTGTAGGGCGGGATATATTCCCGCCACCCCGCGGGCAGCGTGAAGGTGGAGGTGGGCTCCGGCTCCGGTTCCGGTTCCGGTTCCGGCTCAGGGGAGGGCTCCGGTGTGGGCTCAGGGGAAGGCTCCGGCGTGGGCTCAGGGGAAGGCTCCGGCGTGGGTTCGGGTGAGGGCTCCGGCTCAGCCGTGGGCTCCGGCGAGACCTCCTCTGGCGGAGCGGAGACCGTGGGCTCAGGGGAGGGGGCGGTGCTGGGGACGGGCTCCTGCCCCATGAAGGTCAGGAAGGCGTTGTACACCGTGTCCGGGTCGGCGCTGAGAATGAGCAGCACCCACGGCCCGCCGCAGCGGATGGCCCGGCCGTCTGCGGCGATGGCGGACTGCTCCGGGGCGTAGCCGCCGAAGTCGGACCACCGCCGCCGGCAATAGGCGGAGAGGGCCTCCGCCATACCGTCGGCGGCGTCGGAATCGGCGGCCTCGATGACGGCCAGCTCAAACACGCGGGCGCCGCCCAGCCGGGCCACGGCGCACTGCTTGACCTGAGCGGCGTCCACGCCGTAGAGGGCCAGGTAGAGCTCCATGTCGTCGTCGGACACGATCTCGGGATTCTCCGCGCCCTCGGGAGCGGCGGCCAGCATGGCCGCCAGGGCGTTCCCGGCGCTGACAGAGGGCTCCTCCGGCGGCGTCTGTCCGGCGCAGCCGGTCAGCAGCAGGGCCAGGGCCAGAAGAAAGGCGGACAGTCGTTTCATAGGTTCACCTCGGGGAAAATAGCGGAACGGGGGGCCGCGTCTGCGGCCCCCCGGCTCGTTCAGTCAGCCAGATAACTTTTCAGAAGCACCTGCAACAGCTCGTCCCGGTCCAGCTTGCGAATCATGGTGCGGGCGTTGTTGTGGTTGGTGATGTAGGTGGGGTCCTCGCTGAGGATGTAGCCCACGATCTGATTGATGGGGTTGTACCCTTTCTCCTTCAGAGACTGATACACCGAAGTCAGGATGTACTTGATCTCATCGTCCTTGTCGTAGTTGACGCTGAATTTGCGGGTATAATCCAACTCGTCCATTGGGCACACCTCCCCCAAAATGATACCACTATTCTACCGCAATCGAGAGGAAAAGTAAAGAGAAAATCGAGCGCTCCCGGATAAAAAGTCCCCGCCCGCGGGGCGGACGGGGACGTGATCTCAGCTGATGCGCTTGAAGCCCACGATATAGGGGGTGTAGTAGCTGCCGTAGAGGTTGTCGGCCTGCACCCGGTAGGTGGTGGTGGAGGCGTGGACGAACTGGCCGTTGCCCACATAGATGCCCATATGAGTGGTGGGCAGGGTACCGCCGGAGCCGTCAAACTTGGGGTCGAAGAAGAACACCAGGTCGCCGGGTTCCAGGTTGGAGGCGGACACGAAGCTGCCGTTGTTCCGGTACTGGCCGGAGGAGCCCCGGGAGAGGGTGCGGCCCAGCTGCTTATAGATGTAATAGGACAGGCCGGAGCAGTCGAAGGTGGTGGGGCCGGCGGCGCCGTAGACATAGCGGCTGCCCACCAGGGAGAGGGCAAGGGCCGCGGCGGCGGAGCCCACGGGGCTGGAACCCAGGTCATCCAGAAGGGCCACATAGTCGGCGGACACATAGCCGGTCAGACTGCCGGTGGAGATCTTGTACCAGCCGCTGACGGTATCCAGAACGGTAATGGTGTTGCCCATGCGCACGGTGCCGATGCGGGCATAGCCGGTGCCGGGGCCGGAGCGGACATTGAGCACGCTGGTCAGCACCAGGCCGTCCTGGGGCACGGTGCCGTCCAGGGAGATGTACTGGATGGCCACATAGCCGGTCAGGTCGCCGGCGGTGATCCTGTACCAGCCGTCCAGGGTCTCCAGAATGGTCACCCGGTCGCCCTTTTTCAGGGTACCCGCCCGGTCATAGCTGGTGCCGGGGCCGGTGCGGACATTGAGCACGTCGGCGGTGACCACGGGGGAGGACGCGTCGGGGGCGGGTTCAGCGGTGTCGGCGGGCTCGGCGGTGTCGGCACTGGCGGTGTCAGCGGTGTCACTCTCCAGCTGGGCGTCCAGCCACTGGGCGGACATATAGCCCTCCTTGCCCTGGTAGATGACCTTGTACCAGCCGTTCTCCTCCCGGCTGAGCAGCTCCACGCTGCTGCCCTTGGGGGCGGTGGCCAGAATGGCGGAGCTGGTGTTGGGCTCTTTGCGCAGGCGCAGGGAGTCGCCGGTGACGGTGGCTGTGCCGACGGAGGCAAGCGCCACGCCGGCGGTGAGGACCACGGCCAGCATACCGGCGGTCAGGGTCTGCGCGATCTTCTTTATATGACGCATCGGCGGCTGCCTCCATTTCTCTGATCTGCGGATGGGTTGCTTACTTTCCGGCCAAAGCGCGCATGAGCCAGGTGGCGCCCATGTCGATGGCGGAAAACAGGTCGGGGAGATCGCTCTTTTTCACCACCCGGTCCCGGCTCTTCAGGTCGGGGTCGGTGAGCTGAAGCTCCAGGTGGGCCTTGTCGGCGATCTCCAGCCCACCGTCCTTGGTGGTGCTCATGATCTGGATCATGACGATATACTTGTCAGCCATGGAGCCGTAATAGACCAGATTGTCCTTCCGGCGCAGGGGATGGCCCTTATACATCAGTGTGTTGTTGTCAGCCATAATTGCCTCCTGAAAAGTTGTAACCGATTTGTAACCATTGTAGCGCGAAGTGGTAACCTTGTCAACATAAATTTTGGATTTTCTATATTAAAAAGGTAAAACTGTGACAGAAATATTTTCCTGCGATCCCCGGCCGTCATGGGGCCAGGGCGGCAAGGCAGAACAGCGCGGCCTGGAGCAGAGCGGCCAGAGGAACCAGGACGCGGAAGGCTCCCTTGCGGGTTTTGTGGCGGAACAGAAGCATCCCCAACAGGCCGCCGAAGGCACCGCCGCACAGGACCGACCCCAGCAGGGCGGCCTCCGGGACCCGGCGGCGGTGCCGCCTGGCCAGCAGCTTGTCCCACCCGAACAGAAAAAAGGCCAGCAGGCTCACCGTCCCAAGCCAAATGAGCAGCAGGCGCACCGTATCACCCATGAAAATTCCCCCGTACACAGTTTGCTTCATTATAGCATGGCAAGGAAAGGAAGGGTAGAGGGAAAAGAAGACCGGGCGCGCCGTTGGCGCGCCCGGTCGGATAATCAGGAAGATGATCGGATCAGCTATTCACTGGGATCAGCCGGGGAAGAACATGCCCCAGGCCAGGAAGCCGAGGCAGGCCACAATTCCGGTGAACACCAGAACGATGACCAGGTAGCCCATGATGTCCTTGGCCTTCAGGCCGGCGACACCCAGAGCGGGCAGAGCCCAGAACGGCTGAATCATGTTGGTCCACTGGTCGCCCCAGGCAATGGCCATGGCCGCGCGGCCGGCTTCCACGCCCAGCTTGGCAGAGGCGGGCATAACGATGGGGCCCTGAACAGCCCACTGGCCGCCGCCGGAGGGAACGAAGAAGTTGACAACGCCGGCGGACAGGAAGGTCCACAGCGGGAAGGTGACGGTGGTGGAGATGCGGACGAAGAAGTCGGAGATGATGCCGGCCAGGCAGACGTCGTCGGCGTTCTTGGCCACCATGATGCCCATGATACCGGCATAGAAGGGGAACTGCAGCAGGATGCCGGCAGCGCCGCCAGCGGCGTCGCCGATGGCGTCAACATACTTGCGCAGGTTGCCGTGAGCCAGCAGGCCCAGGAACAGGAAGATGGTGTTGACGATGTTCAGGTCCAGGCTGAAGCCCTTCTTGATGAAGTAGTAGACGATGTACACAAAGCCCATGATGACCACGATGGCCCACAGGATCTTGGAGTTCTCGATCTTCTCAGCGGGAGTGTCCTTGGTGTAGACGCGCTCCTCTTCCTCCTTGAGGACGGAAGGATCGACGGTGATGGTGTGAGCGGCATCGGGATGCATGGCATAGTTGACCAAAGGCATGATCAGCAGGATGACCAGGCACATGACCAGGTTCATGGGGTGGAAGATGGTCTCGGCAGTGGTAGCCTGGAAGATCTCCTCGCCGACCTTATAACCGTCGCCGCCGAGGGCCAGGGGGATGGAGCCGGACAGACCGGCGTGCCAGATCACGAAGCCGGAGTAGGCGGCAGCGATCAGCAGGGGATAGTCAACGTCGCGGACGCGGCGGGCAACTTCCTTGGCCAGCAGGGCGCCGACGATCAGACCGAAGCCCCAGTTCAGCCAGCAGCAGATGGTGGACACGAAGGTGACCACGATGATGGCGCTCTTCTTGGACTTGGCCAGAGAAGCGATGGCGCCCAGGATCTTCTTGCAGATCTTAGCGGAGGCCAGGGCGGAGCCCAGGACCAGCACCAGAGCCATCTGCATGGAGAAGGCCAGCAGGTTCCACATACCGGAACCGGTAGTGCCCTTGCCGCCCCAGGACCAAATCATCTCGATGGGGCCCATGCCGGTGCCGATCATCGCGAAAATAAAGACGACGATGGTCAGGATGATGGCGAACAGGAACGGATCAGGAAGCCACCTGTTCATAACGCGTACGCACGCATTGGTAATTTTCTTAAACATAAAACTCCTCCTTAACTCTGTAAGCACAGCTGTGTGCGGATGATTCCTTTGGCTCTGCACCTCCCTGCTGCAAGTTTACTAAAATATCCCGGGGTGTGATGCGTAAAGCCGCCGCAGCCGGCGGCAATTCCCTTGGCGGGCACTCCGGGTTATTTCCAGGAGAATGAAACTTTTTTCCAGCTGTTTTGCCCGAATTCGAAAGAAGAACGGAAAAATCTGAAAAAAAGACGGGTAAAAGTGCCACACAAAACCGGGTGTTCTCTCTTGCACTTTGTACAGTTTACACCATGATGCAGAATTTGTCAATAAATTGTTAAAAAACTGTGAATGAGCTTTCGCCAAATGTCCGGCTCAGCCGTCCCTGGGCGGGCGGATCCCGTACTTCTGCAGCTTGCGTACCACGGAGGACTGGTTGATCTTCAGCACATCGGCGATCTTGTAGGTGCTGCTGTACGTCCGGACCATGGATTCCAGAATGCCCTTCTCAATGTCCTCCAGGTAGCCTTTCAGGGAGAAGGTCTCCCCCTCGAAGTTGAAGACGCCCGGGCTGGGGCTGATGAAAACGGGCCGGTCCAAGATTCTCAGGCAGTGCATCCTTCCCCTGACCGCCGCGGGCGAGGTGGACTATATCGTTACCGAGCTGTGCGTCCTGCACCGGGCGGAGGAGGGCCTGGTCCAGGAGGAGCTGGCCCTCCGCGTCACGGCGGAGGAGGTCTTGTCCAGGATCGAGGCAGAGCTTGTCATTACAGTATAGAAGAAGCGCCGGAGCCATCCTGGTGGCCGGCACCATCGTCGGCACCCTGGTGGGCGGCTCGTCCACGGTGGGCATCCTGAGCGTCTTCATAGGCGATTATATGCGGAGCGACTTCCCGGACATGAGTGCCGGACAAGCTTTTTCCCGCTTCCTGGCGGAGCAGCTGCCCCGCGGCCCGTTTCTGCCGTTTCCCCAAGGCCCGGCGGGGGAGCGGACAACAAAAAATACCGCCCATACGACAAGATCTCTCTTGACATAAGGCGGTCCTTGTGATAATATAAATTGCTTTTATGGCCTGTGCTGTTTTTGGGGAGATAACATCCCAACCTAAGCGCAGTATAGCAGGCCCCGCCGCAAAAGGCAAGAGGAACTTTTGAAATATGACAACAGGCTCGGGTGTGTCATAACCCGAATTCTACGAAGTGGAGCGTGATCAGCAAAATGGCAAGAGCGGTCAAAGATGTCATGTACGGCAAGACCCTCCGCAAGAGCTTCGCCCGCAGCGAGGAGATCCTGGAGATGCCCTATCTTCTGGAGATCCAGAAGAAGTCCTACCAGTGGTTCCTGGACACCGGGCTCCAGGAGGTGTTCGATGATGTGGACACCATCACGGACTATGCCGGCAATCTGGAGCTGTCCTTCATCGGCTTCTCCATGGACGATCCTCCCAAGTACACCATTGAGGAGTGCAAGGCTCAGGACGCCACCTATGCCGCCCCCATGAAGGTGCAGGTGCGCCTGCGCAACAAGGAGACCGGCGAAATCAAGGAACAGGAGATCTTCATGGGGGACTTCCCCATCATGACCCAGGCGGGCACCTTCGTCATCAACGGCGCCGAGCGGGTCATCGTCTCCCAGATCGTCCGTTCTCCCGGCGTTTATTTCGCCAAAAACGCGGACAAGGCGGACAACATCATCTATACTTCCACCGTCATCCCCTACCGGGGCGCCTGGCTGGAGTATGAGACCGACCTGTCCGACGTGTTCTATGTCCGCATCGACAAGAACCGCAAGCTGCCCGTCACCTGCCTGATCCGGGCGGTGGGCCCCCGCACCGACGCGGAGATCCTGGAGATGTTCGGTCAGGATCCCCGCATTCTGGCCACCCTGGAGAAGGACTCCTGCAAGACCTACGAGGAGGCCCTGCTGGAGATCTACCGCAAGCTCCGCCCCGGTGAGCCCCCCACGGTGGATTCCGCCGCCGGCCTGCTCAACGCCCTGTTCTTCGATCCCCGGCGGTATGACCTGTCCTCCGTGGGCCGCTATAAGTTCAACAAGAAGCTGGCCCTTTGGACCCGGCTTTCCGGCCAGAAGCTGGCCGAGCCCGTGGCCGACCCCACCACCGGTGAGATCGTGGCCGAGGCCGGCGAGGTCCTGACCCGTGAGCGGGCCAAGGAGCTGGAGGCTCTGGGCGTCAACGAGGCCGTGGTGGAGGTGGACGACATCCACACCGGTGCCCATCTGGTGAAGGTGTTCTCCAACCACATGGTGGACATGAAGAACTTCGTGGACTTCGACCCCGAGGAGATCGGCATCACCGAGAAGGTGCGCTTCGCTGTCCTGCGGGAGCTGCTGGACCAGCGGGACGCCGAGGGCCTGTCCGACGAGGACTTCAAGGACCTGGTGTCCAGGCGCATCCCCGACCTGGTGCCCAACCACATCATTGTGGACGACATCATGGCCTCCATCAACTATCTGAACTGCCTGGCCTTCGGCGTGGGCAGCGCCGATGACATCGACCATCTGGGCAACCGCCGCCTGCGCTGCGTGGGTGAGCTGCTCCAGAACC
>JBJEYO010000101.1:0-1922 GCA_051886935.1 Candidatus Enterenecus sp.
CCGCACAGGCCCAGACGCTCGGGGGTGACGATGCAGACATGGCTGGGGGAGAAGGCCTGGCACATGATGCAGGAGTAGAACACCGGCACGGACTCGTCGGTCATGGTCTTCAGACGCTCGTCACGGGTGTCGAAGATCTTGTTGGCTTCCTTGCGGAGCGCGGCATTGGCTTCGTCGCCGACGACGATGCGGACCTGGCACTTGTCCACCACGGTGTCGAACTCGGACTTGATCTTGGCATACAGGACCTCGCCGATGTGGCGGAACCGGAAGCCGGCCTCAAAGTCGGCCTTGGACACACGGACGCGGATCATATCGCGCTGGCCGGTGTGCATGAGACCTTCGACGCAGTTCAGGAAGGAGTGGATCTTGCGCTCGAACACGGGCTCGAAGTCGGGCTGCATGCTCTTGCCGGCCACGTCCACGGTGTAGCTCAGGGAGATCTTGGAGCCCACGGGGAACTCGTCCATCTCGGGGCCCACGACCTCGATCTTGTGGTCCTCGACCTCGGAGGCGTCCTTGGTCTGCACCAGCTCGAAGCAGTCCTTGCGGGAGCCGTCGATTTCGATCTGCATATCGCCCTTGCGGATGATCTCGCCTTCGAAGGCGGAGGAGAAGGACACGGGGATGTCGATCTTGGTGATCTTCAGCTTGATGCCGCGGGCCTCCAGGGAGGTGTCGATCCAGTCCTGGGTGTTGTCGTAGATGATCAGGCTCTTGGGCACGGCCCACATATCGTCGTGGTCGTTGGTGATGACCGGGAAGCCCAGCTTGATGGCGCCGGCGCCGCAGGCCACGGTGATATCGTTGACGGGCTTGTAGGCGTTGACGAACGCGTTGATGCGCTCGAAGGTGTACTTATGGAAGCCGTCCACATCGCCGGGCTGGATGTTGCCGAAGATCATGGCGGCACGGACGACCAGGGAGATGACATGGCCCACGGACCAGATCTCTTCGCCCACGGGCACCACACGGACGGGGAAGCCCATGGAGACGCCCATCTCAACGGCCTGCTCGATGATGCCGCCGATCAGGAACACGAAGATACCGCGGGACTGATAACCCTTGATGGTCTCCACAGCCTCTTCCTTGGAGGGAGCGGGGCCGATCATGACCACGAAGCCGGGGATGTCGCCGGTGACCAGGGGCACGCCCAGCTCACGGACCTCGGCGTCGGTGAAGTGGCCGTGGTAGTGGGTGCCCTCATAGGGAGCCTGGGTGCGGGCGTATTTGGCGGCCTCGATCATCTCGGCGGCGATGGCGGTGCCGACGCCGGACTGGAAGATGGAGTGGGTGCGGGGCTCCCGGAGCATCATGGCCTTCACGTCGGCCAGGGCGGCCTGGAGCTCGCCGGTGGTGGTGACCTTCTTGCCGATATAAGCATAGATGCAGGCCAGATAATAAGCAGTGCTGGGCATGGTCAGGGGCGCGTCGGGACCCAGCTCGGCCACGACCTGATTGACTTCCGCTTCGGCTTTGGCGAACATTTCGTCGGAGCCGGAGAATACGCGTTCAAAGAGGGTTCTTGCCATTCTTATGTTCATTCCTTTCGAAATCGATCGTTATTCTTCAGAGTCGATGACAGCCTTGATGGCGCGGATTTCGTCCACTGCCTGGGGGCTGCAATCGTAGGGAGAGAGGCCTTTGCGGTCGGCGTCGATGACGTCGGGGTTGTAGCTCATGAAACCCAGCAGATCCTCCGGCGGGATGCGGCTTTGGAGGAAGGCACGGTCGGATTCGTCGCGGACCTTGTTGGCAACGACCCGGACCTTGGTGACGCCGATGTCCCGGGCCAGCTGCTTGATGCGCTCATAGGTCTGGATGGACCGTGCGCCCGGCTCGATGACCACGATGAACTGGTCCATCATGCTGGCGGTGCCGCGGCCCAGATGCTCCAGACCGGCCTCCATGTCCATGATGAC
>JBJEYO010000102.1:0-9980 GCA_051886935.1 Candidatus Enterenecus sp.
CGTGCGCCGCATCGAGGCCACCGTGGGCAAGCTGACCCTGGAGGACATCAACCGCAGCCGCCAGATGATGTTCCACGCAGCCCAGCTCCTGAAGACTACCCCCAATGAGCTGGACACCAAGCTGGAGCAGCAGCTCAACGAGATGCGGGAGCTGCGGCAGACCGTGGAGAAGTTCAAGGCCCGTGAGGCCGCCGGCGAGGTGGACCGCATCTTCTTCGGCGCCCATGAGCTGGGCGGCCTGCGGGTCATCACCGCCACTGTCCCCGACGCCGACGGCGCCAAGCTGCGCCAGATGGGCGACACCGTCCGCAGCAAGGCCGACAACGTGGTGGCGGTCATCGCCAGCGTCAACGACGGCAAGATCACCTTCCTGGCCTCCTGCGGCAAGGAGGCCGTGGCCCGGGGCGTGAAGGCCGGCGACATCATCCGCAAGGTCACCGCCATCTGCGGCGGCAAGGGCGGCGGCAAGCCCGACTCCGCCATGGGCGGCGGCACCGACGTGCTCAAGGTGGATGACGCCCTGGCCACCGTGGACGATCTGGTGGCGGAGATCCTGGGGCTTTGATAAGGAGGTAATTGTATGTCCGATTGCCTGTTTTGCAAGATCGCGGCGGGGGAGATCCCGTCCAAAAAGGTCTATGAGGACGAGACCGTGTTCGCCTTCTATGACATCGACCCCCAGGCGCCCACCCACTTCCTGGTGATTCCCAAGGAGCATATCGGCTCCTGCGGGGAAATTACGGCGGAGAACGCCGGCGTGGTGGCCCACAGCTTTGAGGTCATCTCCCAGGTGACGAAAGGCCTGGGCATCACCGATTTCCGCGTGGTGTCCAACTGCGGCGAGCAGGCGGGCCAGAGCGTCCACCACCTGCACTTCCATGTGCTGGCGGGGAGAGATATGACTTGGCCTCCGGGCTGATGGTTCTATCGCAAGTGCCACCCCGGCGGCGCAGCCGCCGGGGCCTACGCTACAAATGCGCCACTGGCGCATTTGCTTCACGCTGCGGTGACTTGGCCTCCGGGCTGATGGTTCTATCGCAAGTGCCACCCCGGCGGCGCAGCCGCCGGGGCCTACGCTAAAAATATGCCACAGGCATATTTTCTTCACGCTGCGGTGACTTGGCCCCCGGGCTGATCGCTCTATCGTAAGTGCCACCCCGGCGGCATAGCCGCCGGGGCCTGCTGAACAGAATAAAAACCGGGTCTGCCGCGGCAGACCCGGTTTTCCTATTTACGAAATTGGCTGCTTCTCCCTCTGGGTGAACTTCCCCCAGGGGATAAAGGTGTTGTCCCGGGGCGTGTCATGGAGGATGACCCGTGGGGCCTCCTGCACCACGGTGGCGTTGGCGGGCACATCAAAGGTCACCACCGCGTTGGCCCCGATGCGGGCGTTGTCGCCCACGGTGACGCCGCCGATGATCTTGGCCCCCGCGCCGATGTACACGTTGTCCCCGATGACCGGCGCCCCCTGGCCCTGGCTGTCCGGCAGGGTGTTGGAGCCGATGGTCACCTGGTGGTAGATGGTGCAGCCCCGGCCCACCCGGGCGCCGTAGGAGATGAAGATGCCCGCCAAGCCGTGGGGCGTGGCGAAGGGGCTGATCTCCTCCAGGCAGGGGATCAGGGCGTTGTTCCGGTCCAGAATCTTCTGGTTGGCGTGGACGTACAGGGGTGTGAACGCCTTCCGCCAGCCGGCGGGATGGACGATATACTCCCGGTTGCGCCAGAAACGCGTCACCGGGTCGGGGCGCAGCAGGCGTTTGATCTTCCGCAGCAGGTTCCACATGGGCGTGGTCTCCTCTCTTTCGCTTTCCACCATGGGAAAATAGTACCCAATCCGGCGGAAAATGTCAATGCTTTCAGGGGGGACGGCAGTTCTTAAAAAAGTTTTAATCTGTTTCCCGGTTGCAACTTAAGCGGCGAATTGTTACTATGGGAGGGAAAGGGAGGGGACTGCCATGCACACCATTCTGATCTGCGATGACGACAGGGACATCGTCTCGGCGCTGAAGATATACCTGACCAGCGAGGGCTACAACACCGTGGAGGCCTACAACGGGGAGGAGGCCGTGGCCGCCGTGAAAGCGGGGGGCATCGACCTGATTCTGATGGATGTGATGATGCCCAAAATGGACGGAATCCGGGCCACCGCCAAGCTGAGGGAGGAGGGCAACATCCCCATCATCCTGCTCACCGCCAAGAGCGAGGACAGCGACAAGGTGCTGGGGCTGAACATCGGCGCGGACGACTACATCACCAAGCCCTTCAACCCCATCGAGGTCATCGCCCGGGTGAAGAGCCAGCTCCGGCGGTACACCACCCTGGGGGGTAAGAACCGGGCGGAGGAGGGTGTGCTGCGCAACGGGGCCTTGACCGTGGATGACGGCGCCAAGCAGGTGACGGTGGACGGGGAGACCGTCACCCTGACCCCCATCGAGTACAACATCCTGCACCTGCTGATGAAGAATCCCGGCCGGGTGTACTCCACCGCCCAGATTTATGAGCTGGTGTGGAACGACCCGGCGGTGGGCTCGGAGAACACGGTGGCGGTCCACATCCGCCACCTGCGGGAGAAGATCGAGATCGACCCGGCCAACCCCCGGTATATCAAGGTGGTGTGGGGTCTGGGCTATAAGATGGAGAAGATGTGATGAAGATGCGAACAAGTCCTGCGGTGAAGGCCCTGGCCTTCATCATGGCCGCCACGGCCTTTGCGGCGTCGGCCATGATAGGCATTTACCAGATGGCCAATTACGAGGCCCTCTGGTATGAGGACGGCAGCCTTTCCAATGGCTACACCGTGCGCCGGCTGCTGGCCCGGGACGCCGATGACGTCCGCACCCTGCTCTCCTACTACCGCCGGGTGGAGGCGGGAGAGGAACTGCCGCCGTCCAGCGCCCAGCGCATGGCCGCCCTGGAGCAGGAGCTGTCCCCGGAGAACACCAACCTGCGCTGGCAGGTGCTGGACCAGTCCGGGAACAAGCTCTACGGCAGCACGGAGGAGACCCTCCACGCCGGGGACAGCGTGTACTGGTCCTATGTGAATATGGAGCTGGCTCCATCCGAGCTTGTCAACGTGGGAGTGTGGGAGGACGAAAACTGGCAGGAATACGCCGGGGAGGACCCCGACGCGGCGGGCCGGAGCCTGATAGAGGCGAAGAACTGGCGCGAGGCGCTGTCCGCGGCGGTGGTTGCCTATGGCAGCGGCGCCGACATGGACCTGGACGCGGTCTATGTGGGCGCGGATGGTCTGACAGATATTCTGCATGTGCGCCTGCAGGACGATACCACCCTGATCTGCGGCCCCACCATCCGGTCGGTGATAGAGACCGACGAGTTCGGCTACCGCTATGACCTGGACGAGGGCTGGCTTTATGTTGGCACCGGGGAACGCGTCAGCCTGGATTTGGTACTGTGGCTGGATGAATCCCTGGGGGTGGCCGACCAGTACCAGCAGGCCTGCGCCCACCTGAGCGCCTGGCGGGAGCACCGGGTGGGGCTGCTGGTGATGACCGCCGTTCTGGCGGCGGCGGGCCTGTGCCTGACGGTGTTCCTGTGCGCCGGGGCGGGCCACAAGCGGGACCGGGAGGGCATTTACCTGAACTGGTTCCACCGCATTCCCGGCGACCTGATGCTGTGTGCCATGGTCACGGCGGTGCTGATCCTGTGTGCTCTGCTGGTGGAGCTGGCGGGGAGCATTTCCTACGCCATCGGCAACGCGCCGCTGGCCTGGCTGGTGGCGCTGACGGGGGCTGCCGTATGGGCCATCGCCGTGGTGGTCATGGCCTTCCTCATCACCTTCGCCGCCCGGTGCAAGGCCCACACGCTGCTGCGCAATACTCTGATCTGGCGGTTTTGCGCCTGGTGCCGGCGGCTGGTGCGGTCGGTGACAGGGGCCATTCCCCTGATTTGGAAGGCGGTGGCGGTGTGCGCGGCCTACCTGCTGTTCAGCGTCGTGTTTGTGGAGCTTTTCGGCTTCCTGTGGGTCATCGCCACCATTGTTCTGCTGGCTTACCTGTGCCTGTGGGCCTACCAGTGGAAGAAGATCCGCCAGGGCACCCGGGAGATCATCGGCGGGAACACGGACTATCAGATCGACACAAGCAGGATGCTCCCCGACCTGAAGGACCACGCTGACGAGCTGAACAACCTGGGCCAGTCCATTGCCGCGGCGGTGGATGAGCGTATGCGCAGCGAGCACTTCAAGGCGGAGCTGATCACCAACGTGTCCCACGACCTGAAGACCCCGCTGACCTCCATCATCAACTATGTGGACCTGCTGAAGAAGGAGGACATCGACAATCCCCGGGCGAAGGAGTATATCGAGGTGCTGGACCGAAAGAGCCAGCGGCTGAAAAAGCTGACCGAGGATCTGGTGGAGGCCTCCAAGGCGTCCACCGGGGTGCTGACCGTGAACCTGGACCGGCTGGACCTGGTGCAGTTGGCGGACCAGGCCCTGGCGGAATATGAGGACCGGCTGGCCCAGAAGGGGCTGGCGGTGGTGCGCACCCTGCCGGAGGAGCCGGTATGGGTGGAGGCGGACGGGCGGCACCTGTGGCGGGTGCTGGACAATCTGTTGTCCAACTGCGCCAAGTACGCCCTGGAGGGCACCCGGGTCTATGTGGAGGTCCAGGGGTACAGCGACTGCGCCAAGCTGTCAGTGAAGAACATCTCCCGGGAGGAGCTGAACATTCCGCCGGAGCAGTTGGTGGAGCGGTTCGTCCGGGGGGACGAATCCCGCACCCAGGAGGGCAGCGGCCTGGGCCTGTCCATCGCCCAGTCCCTCACCGAGCTGCAGCACGGCCAGTTCCAGGTGTCCATCGACGGCGATCTGTTCAAGGCCACCGTCACCCTGCCCCTGGCCGCCGGGCCGGAGATGCTGTAATAAAAGACGAAGGAGCGCCGCGGCCGCGGCGCTCCTTGCTGTTATACTCTGGCCACGCCGGTCCTGCGGGCGGCATCGGCCACCGCCTGGGACACCGCGGGGCAGACCCGGGGGTCGAAGGCGGCGGGGATGATGTAGTCCGGGTTCAGCTCCTCGTCGCTGACCAGACCGGCCAGGGCGTGGGCCGCGGCCATCTTCATCTCCTCGTTGATGTTGCTGGCCCGCACATCGAAGGCGCCCCGGAACACGCCGGGGAAGGCCAGCACGTTGTTGATCTGGTTGGGGAAGTCGCTGCGGCCCGTGCCCACTACGGCGGCCCCCGCCGCCTTGGCCAGGTCGGGCATGATCTCGGGCACCGGGTTGGCCATGGGGAACAGGATGGGCTTGTCCGCCATGGCCTTCACCATTTCCGGCGTGACGGTGCCGGGGGCGGACACGCCGATGAACAGGTCGGCCCCCGCCATCACGTCAGCCAGGGAGCCGCTCCTGTCGGCCTTGTTGGAGATGGCTAACAGGGCCTGCTTCTCGCTGTTCAGGTCGGTGCGCTTGGAGCAGATGGCGCCCTTCCGGTCACAGATGACGGCGTCACCCAGCCCCATGGAGCGCAGCAGCTTGAAGATGGCGGTGCCGGCGGCTCCGGCGCCGGAGAAGACGGCGGTGATGTCCTCCATCTTCTTGCCCACGATCTTCAGGGCGTTGGTCACGGCGGCGGCCACGATGATGGCGGTGCCGTGCTGGTCGTCGTGGAAGATGGGGATGTCGCAGCGCTCCTTCAGCTTGCGCTCGATCTCAAAGCACCGGGGAGCGGAGATGTCCTCCAGGTTGACCCCGCCGAAAGAGCCGGCCAGCAGGGCCACGGTGTTGACGATCTCGTCCACATCCTTGGAGCGGACGCACAGGGGCACGGCGTTGACCCCGCCGAAGGCCTTGAACAGCACGCACTTGCCCTCCATGACGGGCATACCGGCCTCGGGGCCGATGTCGCCCAGACCCAGCACGGCGGTGCCGTCGGTGACCACGGCCACGGTGTTCCAGCGGCCGGTGAGCTCATAGCTCTTGTTGATGTCCTTCTGAATTTCCAGGCAGGGCTGAGCCACGCCGGGGGTGTAGGCCAGGGACAGGGCCTCCCGGTCCTTGACCTCCATTTTGGGCACGGTGTCCAGCTTGCCCCGCCATTGATAGTGCAGTTTCAAAGATTCAGACGCGTAATCCATATCAGTATCCGCTCCTTTTGTAAAATCAAGGAGAGTATAACACAAGAAATCCGAATAGAAAAGGCCTGGCGCCCTTGTATTTTCCCGTATTTTCCGATATAATGCTTATCTTGAGAAAGCGATTTGACCGAAAGGACTGCTGTCAATATGAAATTAGGAATCGTGGGTCTGCCCAACGTGGGTAAATCGACCCTGTTCAACGCCATCACCAACGCCGGGGCGGAGAGCGCCAACTATCCCTTCTGCACCATCGACCCCAATGTGGGCACCGTGGCGGTGCCGGATGCCCGGCTGGACTGGCTCAGCGACTTCTACAAGCCCAAGAAGACCACCCCCGCGGTGGTGGAGTTCGTGGACATCGCCGGTCTGGTGAAGGGCGCCAGCCGGGGTGAGGGCTTGGGCAACAAGTTCCTGGCCAACATCCGGGAGTGTGCCGCCATCGTCCATGTGGTGCGCTGCTTCGATGATGAGAACATCATCCATGTGGAGGGCTCCACCGACCCCATCCGCGACATTGACATCATCGACCTGGAGCTCATCATGGCCGACCTGGAGATGGTGGACCGCCGCATCGACAAGGCCCAGAAGGCCGCCAAGGCGGACAAGAAGTACCTCCACGAGGCCGAGGTGTTCCAGGGTTTGCGGGACTGGCTCAACGACGGCAAGTCCGCCCGCACCTACATGGCCGAGCTGGACGAGGACGACCGGGAGGTCGTGGCCACCGCCGAGCTGCTCTCCCTGAAGAAGGTCATCTACGCCGCCAACCTGGACGAGGACGGCTTTGCCGATCCCACCGCCGTGGACTACTACAACCTGGTCTCCGCCCGGGCGGCGGAGGAGGGGGCCCAGTGCATTCCCGTCTGCGCCAAGCTGGAGGCGGAGATCGCCGAGCTGCCCGCCGACGAGAAGGCCATGTTCCTGGAGGATCTGGGCATCGCCGAGTCCGGCCTGGACCGGCTCATCAAGGCCAGCTACACCCTGCTGGGGCTGATCTCCTTCCTGACCGCCGGGGAGGACGAGTGCCGGGCCTGGACCATCACCAAGGGCACCAAGGCCCCCCAGGCCGCCGGCAAGATCCACTCCGACTTCGAGCGGGGCTTCATCCGGGCCGAGACCGTGGCCTTTGAGGACCTGAAGAACTGCGGCTCCATGGCCGCCGCCCGGGAGAAGGGCCTGATCCGCTCCGAGGGCAAGGAATATGTGGTCAAGGACGGCGACATTATCCTGTTTCGATTCAATGTGTGATAAAAAGGCAAGTCCGTCGCGCACTGTGCGCGGCGGACTTGCTGCATCATTCGATCATTTGGCCAGCTCCAGGAAAGCGGGTTTATACTTCTTCAGAATACGGGCGGCGGCAAGATCGATCTTTTCATCGTCGCTCATGTCAATGAGCGGGGAATTGTCCGAATCGATCGGCATATAGTTCGGCCGGTCATTTTTGGGGATAGCGGTCTGGCCGTCTTTTTCGGAAATGCGGGTGACGCGGGAGAAATTCTGATCTGCCTCTGTGACACAGACGATGGAGTTGGCGTCAATGTTCATAGAAAGCCCCCCCTTTCACGCTGATTATATCTGAAAACAGGTATAAATCAACCGATTATTTGCAGATGTTTGTGGAACCCTCAAAACGGCACCCCGTCCTCCGGGTCCTCCGGGGGACTGGCGGTGACGGCGGTGGTGAGGGAATCGTGGCCGTATTTGGCCCGGATGGCGTCCATGGCGCGCTCCAGCTTTTCCACCTTGTCCCGCTGTTTGGGTGCCTGGGTGTCGAACAGGCCCAGCTGCTCGGCGGCCTCGCTCTCCGGGATCAGGTTGTGGGCGGTGACGGTGAGAGCCCGGATGGGGGCGTGGTCGCTCCAGCAGTGCTCCACAATGTCCACGGCGGCTTTTGTCAGCTCCCGGGCGGTATAGGCGGGCACCTCCAGGGGCCGCTGGCGGCAGATGTCCTTGAAGTTGGGGTCCCGGATGGTGACCTGCACCGTGGCGGCCTTCAGCCCGTGGCAGCGCAGGCGGGCCGCCACCTCGTCGCACAGCAGGGCCAGCTCCCGGCGCACCTCGTCCCGGGTGGTCAGGTTCCGGGGGAAGGTGAGCCCATTGCCCACCGATTTTGGAGGCACATACTGCCCCGCCGGGGCCACCGGGCTGTTCTCCAGGCCGTTGGCGTAGTTCCACAGCTGCCCGCCCTGCTTGCCCAGCAGGGCCACGAGGGCATCCCGGTCAAAAGCGGCCAGCGCCCCGATGGTGGTGACGCCGTACTGGGCCAGCACCCTGGCCGCCGCCCGGCCCACAAAGAGCAGGTCGGTGACCGGCAGAGGCCAGACAATGCGCCGGAAGTTCTCCACGGTGATGAGGGTGGTGGCATCCGGTTTTTTGTAGTCGCTGCCCAGCTTGGCGAAGATCTTGTTGAAGGACACCCCCACCGAGATGGTCAGGCCCAGCTCCTTTTTGACGGTCGCCCGGATGCGGTCAGCCAGCGCCACCGGGTCGCCGCCGAACAGGTGGAGGGTGCCGGTCACATCCAGCCAGCTCTCGTCGATGCCGAAGGGCTCGATCAGGTCGGTGAATCGCTCGTAGATGGCGTTCACCTTTTTGGAGTATTCCTCATACAGCCTGTGGTGGGCGGGGAGAAGCACCAGGTCGGGGCACTTTTTCCGGGCCTGCCAGATGGTCTCGGCGGTCTTGACGCCGAAGGCCTTGGCGGGCTCATTTTTGGCCAGAATGATGCCGTGGCGGCTAGCCGGATCGCCGCACACCGCCACCGGCTGCCCCTTCAGCTCCGGGTGGCTGAGCAGCTCCACCGAGGCGTAAAAGCTGTTGCAGTCGCAGTGAAAAATGACCCGGTCCATATCCACACCCCCTTTGTCCATAGTATAACCGATAGAGCGGGAAAAGTCAAACGGATGTTCTATTTTACATTTCTTTTTCGGTATGGTAGAATGGCAAAAAGACCGCAAGGAGGAATTCCCATGACTGCGCCTGTCTCCGTCAAATTGCTGGACCCCCGGGCCAGAGTGCCCGCCTACGGCTCCGTCGACGCTGCCGGGGCCGACCTGTACGCCCTGACCGACGGCCCCGTGACCGTGGCCCCCGGCCAGACTGTCCTCATCCACACCGGCCTGGCCCTGGCCATCCCCAAGGACTATGTGGGCCTGATCTACGCCCGCTCCGGCCTGGCCACCAAGCAGGGCCTTGCCCCCGCCAACAAGGTGGGTGTCATCGACGCGGACTACCGTGGTGAGCTGATGGTGTCCCTCTACAACCACAGCGGGGAGGAGCGCACTGTGAACAGCGGCGACCGCATCGCCCAGCTGGTCATCGCCCCCTATCTCACCGCCGCCTTTGAGGTGGCGGAGGAGCTGGACGACACTGTCCGGGGGGAGGGGGGATTCGGCTCAACAGGTACCAGGTAGCGCCGTAACGGACTGCCCTTTCCTCAGAGATACAAAAACGCAGGCACCAGCCTGCGTTTTTTGTATGGATGAAGTGAAGCGCGGGCACAGTGAGCGGAGAATACAGGCGGCTTCAATGGGCCGTGACCACAGCGAACATGATCTGCGGAAAGCCCGGCTCGATTGCGGTAATACCTTCCTTGATCACGGCAAGACCATTTCGCGCCAGCTCATCGTCAAAAGTCTGAGAGCTCACCATTCTGCAGGAGGTGGCGGAGATCTGAACGAGCTTTCCCGACTGCTGGTGGACGCGGTCCTGAATGTCGAACGCGGTGTGAATGTCCGTCTGACGCTCCATGATTCCATCGCCCATCGTACAAATCAAGGCAATTCCGGTAGGCTTCAAATGCTCCCGGATAAATCGGTGAAGGGCGTTTCTGTCCTCGTCCGGGACCGGCATGTGAATGACAGCCACAGCGTAGATGAAATCATAGG
>JBJEYO010000103.1:0-9914 GCA_051886935.1 Candidatus Enterenecus sp.
AACTTCGCCAACGTGGTGGACGACCACCTGATGGGCATCACCCATGTGGTGCGGGGCGCCGAGTACCTGTCCTCCGCCCCCAAGTACAACCTGCTGTACGAGGCCTTCGGCTGGGAGATCCCCACCTATGTCCACTGCGCCTCCGTGATGATCACCGACCCGGCCACCGGCGCCGTGCGCAAGATGTCCAAGCGCCACGGCGACCCCTCCTATGAGGACCTGATGGCTCAGGGCTACCTGTCCGACGCGGTGGTCAACTATGTGGCCCTGCTGGGCTGGGCTCCCCACGGCGACATTGCCGAGAAGGAGTTCTTCACCATGGACGAGCTGGTGGCCGCCTTTGACATCGGCCACATCTCCAAGTCCCCCTCCGCCTTCGACATGGCCAAGCTGGACTACTTCAACGCCACCTACCTCCGCGCCCTGTCCCCGGAGGACTTCGCCGCTGTGGCCGAGCCCTACATCCGCCAGGCCGTGACCAACCCCGCCTATGACGCCGCCGCCATCGCCGGCCTGCTCCAGGCCCGGTGCGAGAAGCTCACCGACATCCCCGAAAAGGTGGACTTCTTCGACGCGCTGCCGGAGTATGACCCGGAGCTGTTCACCAACAAGAAGTCCAAGACCAACGCCGAGGTCTCCCTGGACATGCTGGCGAAGACCGCTCCCGTCCTCGCCGCCCTGCCCGACTGGAAGCAGGAGACCATCCACGATGCCCTCATCGGCCTGGCCGAGAGCCTGGGCGTGAAGAACGCCACCCTCATGTGGCCCCTGCGCATCGCCATCGCCGGCAAGGCCGTCACCCCCGGCGGCGCGGTGGAGCTGTGCTGGATCCTGGGCCGTGACGAGGTCCTGCGCCGCATGGAGATCGGCATGGAGAAGCTGAAATAAGGGATATTGAATCGAAGAGGAGCCGCTGCGCCGCAGCGGCTCCTGTTTTGATTCCCGTTCAGTCCCGGGAACACTTTTCCGCGTCGATGGCCAGCACCACCATCAGGGCCCGGAGGGCGTCCCGGGGATCGGCCACGTCGATAACATAAGTATCTGTCCAGTGAAACAGCTCCTTGCTGACAACGGCCACAGTGTTCCCGACGCTGTCCAGAATGGAGTAGTCCCACTCCATGAAGTTGCCCTCCACCTCCCAGCCGTTGAAGCTCAGGTGGTAGCGGGGCCTGAAAAAGGTGAACAGCTCCTTTTCCATCTCACCCAGGCAGGTCCCGCCCTCGTACAGCTCGAACCTGGGCGTCAGGGTGAGCACCTTCTGCTGCACGGTGCCGATATGCTCCCCCCTGCTGTCCAGAATGTGCAGGCAGTGGCCCCAGCTCAGCCGCCCCTCCACGGTAAAGACAGTTTCGCCGTCCTCGCCGTAGATGTCATAGCTGTCAAACCAGGAAAAAAAGCGCTGTTTGAACAGTAGTTTCATCCGTGTTCCGCTCCTTTTTGAACGCAAATACCCGGCCTATCTCATCAGCATCCGGCAGCCGCTGACCAAGTTCTGCGGCGCGTACTGCTCCACCGCCGCGAACAGCTCAGGGGTGTAGAGTGCGGTGATCAGTTCCTTATCATGCTTCTTCGCAAACCTGCGGCACTCCTGCTGGGTTCGGAAAACCTGCCGCTGGTGGGAAAACACCAGCACGCCCACCGTACCGTAATAGCCGCCGTATACGCCGATGGTCCCGCAGTCCGCCCAGTCGATCCGCTTCGTCCCCCGGACCCTGAAGCGCAGCTCGACGACCTCTCCGGACACCACCAGCTCGCTGTTTCCCTCCCGGATCAGAACGGCCAATCCGGCGCTCAGCACGATGAACGCGCCGATCATGCCGACCACGAAAACGGTCAGCTCCGTGGGGGGATCGTCCACGGCAATCAGCAGACCCGCCAGAAATGCGCCCAGAACGCCGTAGACGACAATGGCCGCCATACTGGCTCTGGCGCACAGAGCGTTTCTCCTGAAGCTCACGCCTCTCCCCTCCTCATTTGATCCGCAGCTTCTTCACCGCGTCCTCCGTGGGGGTCACATACATGGTATTGTAGGTGTTGTAGATCACGAAGCCGGGCTTGGCCCCGGCGGGCTTCTTCACGAACTTCACCGGGGTGTAGTCCACGGGCACCTGGCCGGAGTCCTTCCCCTGGGAGAACCAGGCCGCCAGCATGGCCGCCTCGGTGAGAGAGCCCTCATCCGGCTCCGTGCCGCCCGTCTTGAGAATGACATGGGAGCCGTGGATCTTCTGGGTGTGGAGCCAGATGTCCCGCTTGTCCGCCTCCTTCAGGGTCAGGCGGTCGTTCTGGCTGTTGTTCTTGCCCACCAGGATGGTGAGGCCCGCCGTGGAGCGAAACTCCATGGGCTTGGCGTGGACGATCTTCTGCTTGCCTTTGGCGGTCATCTTCCGCTTGTGCTGCCGGAGATAGCCGTTGTCCATCAGCTCCTGGCGGATCTCCTGCAGGTCCCGGTCCCCCTCGGACAGAGTGATCATCTGGAGCACGCTGTCCAGATAGTCCAGCTCCGCCCGGTTCTTCTCCAGCTGGATGGTCAGCATCTCCTCCGCCTTCTGGGCCTTCTTGTATTCCTTATAATATTTGGCGGCGTTCTGCTGAGGGGTCAGCAGAGGGTCCAGAGGGATGTCCACCTCCGGGCACGCCGGGTCGTAGTAGTTCTGGGCCCGGAGGACGCTCCGCCCCCGCTCCATCTGATAGAAGTTGGTGGTGATGATGTCCCCGAACTGGCGCATCCGCTCCCGGTCGGCGGCCTTGGCCAGGTCCTGCTCCTGGTTGGCGATCTTTTTCGCCGTGCGGTTGCGGGCCTGGGTCACCGAGCGGATGAAATCCTGCCCCCGCTGCTTCACCCGCTCCTGGGCCTCCTTGGCGGCGTAGAAGTGGTCCAGCAGGGCAGAAAAGCTGTCATACCGCTTCAGCTCCACCTCCGGGCCGTACTGGAGAATGGGCAGGAAGGAGAAGTCGGTCTCCCGCTCCTCCCGGCACAGGGCAATGGGTGTAAAGGTTTTCTCATTCACAATATTGGCCAGCCGCTCCAGCTCCTTTGCCAGGGCCGCCCGGCTGCCGCCGGAGCGAAACTCCAGCTCCCGGGCGATGAGGGGGGAGACGCCGCTGAAGGTGTCCAGCACCCACTGGTCCTGCCCCTCCCCCTCCGGGGCCTCCCGGCCCACCAGGGCGGCCAGGTCCTCCGGGGGCATGGCGAAAAAGTCCAGCTTGCCGGTCCCCGCCGGGGGCTGGTAGAACAGGCCGGGCATCAGGGGCCGCTGGGCGGACAGGTCGGCGTCCACCCGGCGCAGGCAGTCGGTGATGCGCCCCTCCCCGTCCAGCATGACCAGGTTGGACTTGCGTCCGATGCACTCCAGCACCAGCCGGCGCTCCACCCGGTCACCCAGGTCGTTGAGGGTCTCGAAGCGGAAGTCCAGCAGCCGCTCCATGGGGGGCTGGCAGATGTCCAGCACCCGGCCGCCCAGAAAATACTTCCGCAGCAGCATACAGAACATGGGCGGGGTCTCCGGGTTTTCCCGGGGAATGTCGGTGAGCTGGGCCCGGGGATGGGCGGGGTTGGCGGACAGCAGCAGCTTCACGTTGCCGCCGCCGGTGCGCATATGGAGCACCACCTCGTCCCGGGCGGGCTGGTAGATCTTATCCACCTTGCCGCCCAGCACGGCGCTGCGCAGCTCGGCGGTGAGGGCGGTCATGGTAATGGCGTCCAAAGGCATGGGTCAGTCCTCCATCATCAGGGTGAACAGTTCGTTGAGCCGGTCAGTCTCCCCCCGCAGCCACAGCCAGCCGAACAGGGCCTCCATGGCGGTGGCGGTGTGGTACTCCCCCACGCTGGCCCCCTTGGGGATAGCGGCGGTGTGGCTGTTGCGGCCACGGCGGAACACGTCCTGCTCCTCCTCCGTCAGCACGGGCAGGAATTTCTGGCAGCGCTGGGCCTGGGCTGGGGCGGACACATAGGTGATGGCCGCCTTGTGCAGGCCCTTATTGGTGGCCTTGCCGTGGAGGCACAGCCAGGAGCGCACCATCAGCTCATACACCGCGTCCCCCAGATGGGCCAGCCCCAGGCTGCTGATTCCGTTGATGGTGTCCGGCTCCGCGGACAGGTGAAAATAATCCATAGTCGTTCTCCGTTCATGGGTTTTTCCTCATTATAGCCCATCCGCCGCCGCAATACAAGAAAAAACCGCCTTGCGGAAAGGCGGCGGGGTCTGGTATACTGGCTTCAGAGGTGAGGGGCTGTGAATTACTGCTACATACTCCGCTGCGGCGACGGGTCGCTGTACACCGGCTGGACCAACGACCTGGCAAAGCGGCTGGCCACCCACAGCGCCGGGAAGGGCGGCAAGTACACCCGCTCCCGCCTGCCGGTGGAGCTGGTCTACTACGAGGAGTATGAGACAAAGGAGGAAGCCATGGCCCGGGAGTGGGCGGTGAAGCGCCTGACCCGGGCGGAAAAGCTGGCCCTCATCGGCGGGGGATAAGCAAAAGGGCCACCCGGATGGGCGGCCCTTAAAACGAAGCGGTGCTTCGGATCATTTGGTTGGGAACTCCGGAGAGAGAGTTCGGAGTTCCCGGTTCGAGAAAAGAGAGAGGGAGGTTTATCGGGATTTACTTCCGATGGTCTTATGATAGCAGACCTTTCCTTCAAAATCTTGGACAAATTGAGAAAGTTCTATGAAAGATTTGTGAACAATGAAGCTCCCCCAGCGTCCGCCGGAGGAGCTTCCTTTTTGATGGTCACGACACGGTGTAGGCACCCCGCACCAGCAGGGTCACGGGGCCGGACTGGGCCGCGGGATTCAGCGTGAGATAGCTGGCGGCCACATAGCCGGTCAGGCCGCCGCCGGAGACCTGGTACCAGCTGCTGTTGCTGGTGTCCAGCACGGTCACAGCGGTACCGGCGGCCAGCTGGCCCAGGATGCTGTATCCGCTGCCGGGTCCGGAGCGCACGTTCAGGGGACCGGACTTGACGGTGCCGGTGCGCTGGGCGGACGGTATGGTCAGGGTGCAGCTTCCGCCGGCCAGATAGAGGTGGTTAGCGCTGAGGGTCCCGCCGGCGGACAGGGTGCCGCCCGCAGTCTCATCCACCAGGGTAGCCCCGGCGGTCAGGGAGCCGGAGGTCACCACCACCTCGCCGCCGGCCTGAAGAGTCAGCTTCTGCCCCGCCTGGAGGGTCAGCTGGGCGAACTGGGCGCTCTGGCCGCCACTCCCCTGGGGCAGGCTGTCGATGGCGGCGCTGACCTGGGCGTCCCAGTCACGGATGGCGCTGTCCACATCGCTCTGCAGCTTCTCCTGCTCCGCGACCACCGCCTGGTCCACCATCTCCTCCACCTGGCCGGTGAAGACATTTTTCAGATAGCTCAAAGTGATCAGCGGATCTTCCTGCCCGCCCGCGGTGGCGGCGTACGCCGCCGTGGCCAGCACCGCCGCGCACATCACGGCCAGCCCGATCTTCCATTTCCGTTTCATATGTAGTCCTCCGTTGTAAAAAAGCCGCTTTCCCTGCCCCGGCAGAGCGCCGGGGCAGGATGTCCGTCATACCAAAGTGTCCGGGTGCAGGCCGAAGCTGACGGCAATGGCGCCGTCCACCTGCCGCATGACCTGATCGTCCACCCGGCCCATGCGCTCCCGGAGCCGCCGTTTGTCCAGGGTACGCACCTGCTCCAGAAGCACGATGGAATCCTTGGGCAGGCCCGCGCTGTTGGCGGCCAGGGCGATGTGGGTGGGCAGCCGGGCCTTCCCGGTCTGCGAGGTGATCGCCGCGGCAATCACCGTGGGGCTGTGTTTGTTGCCGGTGTCATTCTGGACGATGAGCACGGGGCGCACACCCCCCTGCTCGCTGCCCACCACCGGGCTGAGATCGGCATAGAAAATATCGCCGCGCTTGACAATGCTGTTGTCCACAGGACTTCACACTCCGCCGGATATAGTGCCCGGCCATGCCTATGTAGCCGGGTACTATCATTCTCCCACGGAACGGCGGGTTTTATACACCGCCGCGCTTCCTGTTCATCCTATGCGCTTCCCTCACATGCTGTGCCGGGGCTCAGCCCAGGTAGACCCTGGGTACACGGGGTGCCACGGCGCACAGCAGCTCGTACTGGATGGTGCCCGCCAGGTCGGCGTGGCGCTCCACCGGCAGGTCGGGGCCGAACACCTGGGCCACGTCGCCGGGCTTCACGTCCGCCCCGTCATCCAGCCCCACCATGCACATGTCCATGCACACACGCCCCATGATGGGCCGGGGCTGTCCGGCCAGCCACACGCTGCCCTTGTTGGACAGCGCCCGGTGCAGGCCGTCGGCGTAGCCGATGGGCAGCACCGCCACCCGGCCGCCGCCGTCAGCGATGGACGCGGTGCAGCCGTAGCTCACCGGCGTGCCGGCGGGCAGGTCCCGCACCGCCGCCACCCGGCTTTTCAGGGTCATCACCGGCAGCAGGCCGGGGCCGTCCAGCCCCTGGCAGGAGGGGTCGGGATAGTGGCCGTACAGGGCGATGCCCGGGCGCACCATGTCCATATGGGTACAGGGATATTTTAACACAGCGGCGCTGGCCGCGCAATGGCGGATTTCAAAGGCAACGCCGTATGATTTTTCCAGTTCCTCCAGAACATCCAGGAACCGGGTGAACTGGAGCATGGTATAGTCCTCGTCCCCATCGGCGTTGGCGAAGTGGGTGAAGATTCCCTCGTGCTCCAGATGGGGCAGAGCGCACAGCGCCGCCGCCTTCGCCGCCGCCTTGGGGTCGTGGCACAGCAGGCCCAGGCGGCTCATGCCCGTGTCCAGCTTGATATGCACCTTTGCCATCATTCCCAGCTTCCCGGCGGCGTCGGACAAGGCGTGGGCCAGTTCCGGGGTGAATACCGCCTGAGTCAGCCCGGCAGCCACCACCTGCTCCGCCTGGGCGGGGGGCGTGGTCCCCAGGATCAGGATGGGCATTCTGATGCCCGCCTGCCGCAGCTCCAGGCCCTCCTCCAGACAAGCCACTGCCAGATAGTCCGCCCCCAGCTCCTCCAGCCGCCGGGCCACGGGCACCGCCCCGTGGCCGTAGGCGTTGGCCTTCACCACGCCCAGAAATCTGCTGTCCGGGGCGCAGGCGCGCAGGGCCCGGTAGTTGTGTTCCAGATTGCTCAAATCGATCTCAGCCCATGTCCGGGTCTGTTCCAGTTCCATTGTTCTTCATCTCCATGGTAAAGTCCCGCAGCGCCGCCGTCAGGCACAAAGCGCCGTCCACACTCACCTCCGCCCGCAGCAGGGCGTGGGTAGCGGGGTCAAAATATAAGGTATACTCCGTCCCCTCTCCGGGGGAGCAATCCGGGTCCCGGCAGAGGATGACAAGGGTTTTTCCTTCCCCCTCCCCGGACCAGCCGCACCGGGCCATGTAGCCCTTGGTGACGCACTCCATCAGGGCGGGCAGGGCGGTCACCGGCGTCAGCCCCGATATGTCCAGCATACCCAAGGACACCCCCGCGCCGTCATACTCCAGCACGGTCTCCCCGTCCCGGATGCGGGCGGTGATGCCGGAGAGCAGATAAGGCTCCGTGACGGTGATGACCAGGTCGCCCTCCTTCTCCCAGGCGGCGTCCACTGTAAAGTCAAATACCTGTTCACCATAGCTGGCGGAAAGATCCACCGTGGCCGACCAGGCGTTCATGGACAGGTACTCCCCCCGGATGACGGCGGCATGCTGCTCCGGGCTGTCCCCGCTCTTTGCCCCGCAGCCGGACAGCAGCAGGGTCATCATCAGTACACAAGACAGAGCCTTGCGCACTTTCATTCTTCCTTTCAGACCACTAATTCTTTGATGGCATAGGGGATCTGCTCAATGAGGTCAGAGGGCAGCATCCCGTGCTCCCCCTTGTCGGCGGCGGCCAGGTCTCCTGCCCGGCCGTGGAGGTACACGGCCAGCGCCGCCGCCCGCTCCGGGGTCAGGCCCTGGCCCAGCAGGGACAGGATCATGCCGCCCAGCACATCGCCGGAGCCGCCGGTGGCCATGCCCGAATTGCCGTTGGCGTTGACCCGGCAGGCGCCGTCCGGGAGGGCCGTCACCGTATCGTGCCCCTTGAGGACCAGCACGCAGCGGTGCTCCTCCGCGAAGGCCCGGGCGCCCGCCAGGCGGCCCCGGGACACATCTCCGCCCAGCCGGGCGAACTCCCCTTCATGGGGTGTCAAGACGGCGGGGCCGGCCCGCCCGTCCAGAATATCCATATGCCCGGCCAGGATATTTATGCCGTCAGCATCCAGAATCAGGGGGCAAGTGAGTTCCCTTGTCAGGCTCAGGGCCAGCTCCGTCTGTCCCTCTCCCCGGCCCAGGCCGGGGCCCAGCAGCACCGCGTCCGCCCCCCGCAGCAGGGCCAAGGTCTCCCCCACTTCCTCCGGCAGGGGCCGGGCCATGGCCTCCAGGCAGTTTGCCGCCACGATGGGATAGACCTGCGGCCGCGTGAGCACCGTCACCAGGCCCGCGCCGCAGCGCAGGGCTCCCCGGGCGGCCAGCACCGGCGCGCCGGTGAAGCCCACCGAGCCGCCGATGACGAACACCTTCCCGAAGTCCCCCTTGTGGCCGTCCTCCTTCCGGCGGGGCAGCCACCGGGCCGCCGTTTCTCTGTCCATGAGCGCCGCCCGCCCATCCTCCGCGATGGCCCCCAGTACGCGCTTCTCCCGCTCGGTCACAGTGTCTCCCCCCGTCCGGTTTTTGATGCTATTATATCATTATAGAGTTTTCCCTCTTGCATTTCAATCTTTTTTATGCTATAAAAGGGATTGTTAAATGCAGGGAACGGGAAAATAGGGAGCTTGCGCATGGCAGAGAGGGGCAGTCACCGGCTGAAAGCCGCCCCGGTGCGTGTCCCTTGGTTCGCCCGGGAGCGGCCCGTGAGAGCGGGACGGAGGCCCACCGTTATCAGGGCTCAAGTGCGTACACAGTACGAATGCGGGTGGTACCGCGGAAGGTTTGCCTTTCGTCCCAGTTTATGGGGACGAGGGGCTTTTTATTTGTATTCAGAAATCAGAAATAAGGGAGTCTGAACCATGAGAGAACAACTGGCAAAAATCCGCGCGGAGGCTCTGGCGGCCTTTGAGAAAGCTGCCGACTCCGCCGACCTGGACGCCCTCCGGGTCCAGTACCTGGGCAAGAAGGGCGAGCTGACCAACCTCCTGAAGCAGATGGGCAAGCTCTCCCCCGAGGAGCGCCCCGCAATGGGCCAGCTGGCCAACGAGGTACGCTCCGCCCTGGAGGGCGCCCTGGACGCCGCCTCCGCCAAGCTGGCGGACGCCGCCCTGGAGCTGAAGCTGAAGGCGGAGACCGTGGATGTGACCATCCCCGGCCAGGAGGTCCGTGTGGGCCACCGCCACCCCATGTATATCGCCCTGGACGAGCTGAAGGACATCTTCATCGGCATGGGCTTCACCGTGCTGGACGGCCCGGAGGTGGAGCTGGCCGAGCTGAACTTCGACCGGCTCAACGCCGAGGAGGGCCACCCCTCCCGGGACTGGTCGGACACCTTCTATTTTGACGAGGACAGCCGGGTGATGCTCCGCTCCCAGACCTCCCCCATGCAGGTGCGGGCCATGGACTCCATGAAGCCCCCCATCCGCATCGTGGCCCCCGGCCGGGTGTACCGCAAGGACGAGGTGGACGCCACCCACTCCCCCATGTTCCACCAGGTGGAGGGCATGGTCATCGACAAGGGGGTCACCATGGCCGACCTGAAGGGTACCCTGAACGGCGTGATGGAGCAGCTCTTCGGCCCGGGCACCGTCACCCGCTTCCGCCCCCACCACTTCCCCTTCACCGAGCCCTCCTGTGAGATGGATGTGCAGTGCCACAAGTGCGGCGGCGCGGGCTGCCCCACCTGCAAGGGCGAGGGCTGGATCGAGGTGCTGGGCGCCGGCATGATCCACCCCAAGGTTCTGGAGATGTCCG
>JBJEYO010000104.1:0-9878 GCA_051886935.1 Candidatus Enterenecus sp.
CGCCCCGGAGGACGGCTACGAGATCGAATAGGCCTGTCAAAAACCCCGCCGCCCGGCGGGGTTTTCTCATGTCTGGGCGGCCCTGCCTCCGCCGATAGAGTGTGCGCTTTTACTTACATGTGTGTGTTTGCTTACACACATCTGCCCGGGGAAAAACCGCCCGCAAGGGGACAAACGCCCCGTTTTCCGCCGTCTTTCCCGCCAAAAGGCGGCGGAAAAGGCGCTGGCACGATTCTTGCTTCTCAAATAACTAATTGGGAAAAATACACAGGTGCGGGCGTTTCCCGCGTATTCAGGAGGGGCAAGGGATGACAAATCAGGAGCTTTACCGGAGCAAACTCACCGGCGTGGACGGCTGCGTGGCGCAGATCCGCTCCGGCGATGTGATCACCTGCGCGTCGGACTGCAACGAGCCCGCCGCAATCCTCAGCCGGCTCCACACGGCGGCCCCCCGGGTGACTGGCGTGACGCTGGTCAAGGGCCGCTGCGGCAGCTATGAGTGCGTCCACCAGCCCGGCATGGACGGGCACATCAACACCCAGAACTTCTTCTTCGGCCCGGACCTGTCCGAGGGCTTCCGCCAGGGAAACGTGTCCTTCATCCCCACCGACCTGCCCGATTTCGGCGCGCTGGCCAACGCCCACAGGCCCACCAACGTCTACATCGCCGCCACCACCCCCATGGATGAGAACGGCGACTTTCAGATCGGCCTGTGCCTGATGTACGACAAGGAGGCGCTGGAGGCCTGCCTGGCCCAGCCGGACCACCGAATCATCCTGGAGGTGAACCCCCGGCTGAAGCCGGTGCGGGGCGGGCTGACCGTCAACATCCGGGATGTGACCTGCCTGACCGAGGCGGAGCGCCCCCTGCCGGAGACCCCCTCCGCCCCCATCACCGAGGCCGAGACCCGCATCGGCCAATATGTGGCCGACCTGATTCACGACGGGGACTGCATCCAGCTGGGCATCGGCGCCCTGCCCGACGCGGTGGCCCAGGCCCTGATGGACAAACACGACCTGGGGCTGCACACCGAGATGTTCACCAGCAGCATGGGCGAGATGATCCGCAGAGGGGTCATCACCGGGGCGCGGAAGAACCTGAACCGGGGCCTGCACATCGGCACGTTCGCCGGGGGCGACCAGGCGCTGTACGACACTCTCAGTGAAAACCCCGCCTGCCGCATCATGCCGGGCAGCTACGCGGTGGATCCCACGGTCATCATGCAGAACGACAACATGGTGTCCATCAACACCTTCCTGGAGATGGACCTGACCGGCCAGGTGTGCTCCGAGTCCATCGGGCCCCGGCAGTTCTCCGGCTCCGGCGGCGGCTTCGCCTTTGCCTATGGCGCCCTCCACTCCAAAGGCGGCCGGGGCATCCTGGCCGTCACCTCCAAGAGCAAGAAGGGCCTGCCGAAAATCAAGCCCATGCTCACCGAGGGGGCGGTGGTGACCATCCCCAGAAACTATGTGGACTATGTGGTGACCGAGTACGGCGTGGCCGCCCTGCGGGGCCGCACCCTCCGGGAGCGCGTCCAGGCCCTGATCGCCGTATCCCATCCGGACTTCCGGGCGGACCTGACCCGGGAGGCCCGGCGCCTGCTCTATATCTGAGCCCGCGGACCCCTCTCTCCGCCGGGCAGTCTGCCAAAAAGCCTCCCCGCCGCGCACGCGGCGGGGAGGCCTTTGATTCACAGCTCCTCGGTCAGGGCCGCGATGAGCGGCCAGCTCTCGTTGTCAAACAGTGTCTCCACCAGGTCGGTCAGGTTCTCCTCCAGATGCTCGATCTCCCGGCTGAAGGCGGACCAGAGGGCGGCCTCGTCCCCGGGAAACAGGCTCCCCTTCTCCCGCCACTCCAGCAGGCACAGGTGATAGATCAGCAGGCAGGCCGCTCCGGCCAGAGCCGCCCGGCCGTAGAGCCCGTCGTCGTTCACCGCCTTGTGCCAGTGGCGGAACACCAGGTAGCAGGCCAGGTTGGTCAGGCGCCGCTCCCAGTCGGGGCAGGCCCTCTCATAGGCGGCGCACAGGGCGGCGTAGCCCTCCTTCATGGCCCACAGCTCCTCTGAGCGCCTTGTCAGCAGCTCCGGCCAGGCGGGACGCAGAGGCTCCAGCCCGGCGCAGAACTCCATGAGCCGGGCGGCGAACTGCCGCCGCCCGCGCCCCGCGCCCTCCACCGGCTCCGGCACGCAGTCCGCCATGGCGGCGTAGGCCCCGAAGTCCATGCAGTCCTGAAGGTCGTCGGCGTAGGCCGCCACATCTGCCAGCCGCCGCCACAGGGAGCCGCCGCCGTCCTCCAGCAGCGCCAGGGCCGCGGCCCGGCTGTGCTCCAGCCCCGCCAGCAGCTCCCCGTCCACCCCCTCGAAGGGCGGGTCTGCCCGGCCGTCATCCGTTTCGGCCAGCCGGAACCGCTCCGCCTCCAGCAGCAGCCTTGCCGCCTCCGGGCAGGAGACGGCCAGGGCGGTCTCGGTCAGGCATCCGTACTCCTCGGTGAACCGGGGATAGGCCTTGCAGTGGGCGCACAGGTGCTCCTCCCCCCAGTCCCGCTGGATGGGACACAGGCCGTCCTCCGTCAAGAGAACGCAATAGCCGTCCTCCCCCAGGCGGAAGCAAACGTCCCCGTCGTCGTCCCGGCCCAGGGCGGCGGCGATGCGCCCCCGCAGGGGCTCGGGCGCGAGCTTGTAATCCTCCAGCGCGTCCCCGTCAGGCACGATGGACCAGTCCCGGCAGCAGGTGTCCGGGCAGGCTCCGCCCAGGCAGCGGAAGCGGGCGTTATAGGCGGGCTGTCTGGTGACCATGGCCGTCTCTCCTCTGCGTTATTTCTGTTTTATCATTATCATTATAATGCGTACAAAACAAAGCCGCAAGACAAAAAGCCCCGTCAGGACATCGGCTGTATTTTCCTTTTCGCCCGGCGCATAGAACCGGCGGAAATTCCGCATCCTTGAACCATAATCTCCATGGAAAGAGGTTCAAGCCATGAAACGAATCACCGCGCTGGCGCTGGCGCTGCTGTGCGTGCTGCCCATGCACGCCCGGGCCGCCGCGCCCGTGAATATCACCGTGCCCACCGCCGTGCTGATGGAAAAGACCACCGGCACCGTTTTGTACGAGGAGAACGCCACCACCCAGTACGAGCCCGCCTCGGTGACCAAGGTCATGACCCTGCTGCTGGTCATGGAGGCCATTGACAGCGGCGTGCTGGGCTGGGACGACACGGTCACCGCCTCCACCCACGCCATCTCCATGGGCGGCTCCCAGATCTGGCTGAAGGAGAACGAGCAGATGTCCGTCCGGGACATGGTGAAGGCGGTGGCGGTGGTGTCCGCCAACGACTGCTCCGTGGCCCTGGCCGAGCACATCGCCGGCAGCGAGGAGGCCTTCGTCCAGCGGATGAACCAGCGGGCGGCGGAGCTGGGCATGGAGCACACCCACTTCGTCAACTGCACCGGCCTGCCCGCCGAGGGGCATCTGACCTGCGCCTACGACATCGCCCTGATGAGCCGGGAGCTGATTCTCAACCACCCGGACATCCGCCAGTTCACCACCATCTGGATGGACTCCCTGCGGGACGGCGCCTTCCAGCTGGCCAACACCAACAAGCTCATCTTCTATTATGAGGGGGCCACCGGCCTGAAGACCGGCTTTACCGACAGCGCCCTGTACTGCCTGTCCGCCACGGCGGAGCGGGACGGCATGGAGCTCATCGCCGTGGTCATGCACGCCCCCACCTCCAACGACCGGTTTGAGAGCGCCAAGGCCCTGCTGAACTACGGCTTCTCCAACTACGCCCTGGTGCCCGTGTACCCCGACCAGGCCTTGGCGCCCATACCCGTGCTGCTGGGCGAGGAGGAGACTGTCCAGCCCGTCCCCGCCCGGGCATGCTCCATCCTGATGGAGAAGGCCAAGACAGGCTCCATCACCACCGAGCTGGTCCTGCCCGACAGCGTGGAGGCCCCGGTGGAGGCGGGCCAGCGGCTGGGGCAGCTTCTGGTGTGCGTGGACGGCGAGCAGGTGGACGCCATCGACCTTGTGGCCGCCGCCCCGGTGGAGCGGCTCAGCGTGGGTTCCATCTTCAAGCGGTTCCTGAACAGCCTGTTTCTGCACTGAACACCAAAACGGCGCGGCCCCCACGGGCCGCGCCGTCTGTTGTTTGCTCACAGATCCTTCACATAGCAGCGTCTGCGCTTGTGCTGCTCCCGGCCGAAGAATTTCCACTGGCTCTGCACCTTGATGTTTGTCTCCAGCGTGGGGCCGGTCTCAGCCCACTCGATGCCCATGCGCACCGCTCCCCGGAGAATATGGTCCAGGATCACCGCGTTGACGGCCAGGCCCTGCGCCTGGGGGTCCACCGCGATGAGCAGCAGATCCATGGTGTCATTGTGCTTCAGGGCGCGCAGCACTCCCATCCATCCGGTGGGGAACAGCCGGCCCCGGCACTTTTTCAGCGCCTCGGCCATGGAGGGGGCGCACACGCCGAAGGCCACCAGGTTCTCCTCCTCGTCCATCACCAGACAGAGCAGGTTGGGATTCACCAGCGGCAAAAACTTTTTGGCGTATTTTTTGATCTGACGCTCGTTGAGCTCCACTACGCCGTAAAGGGGAGCATAGGCCTTGTTCACCAGGTGGAAGACCTGCTCGATGTGCCGCGCGGTGATCTGGGACTTTTTGGTGATCTCCGTCTTGTGGTAGATGCCCCGGCTCAGCACCCGCTCGGCCAGCCGGTGCAGCTTTATGACCAGCTCGTTGTCCATCTCCGGGATGTGGATGAGGTTCTCCACCCAGTCCGTGTCCTTCCCGTAGCCCAGAGCCTCCAGGTGCTCGTTGTAGTAGGGGTGGTTGTAGTAGGTGATAAACATGCTGCGCCGGTCGAAGCCCTCCACCAACATGCCCTCCCGGTCCATGTCGCAGAAGCCCAGGGGGCCGTGGACCTGGGTGCAGCCCTTCTCCCGGGCCCAGTCCTCCACCGCGCCGAACAGGGCGGCGGACACCGCCCGGTCGTCGATGAAGTCCACCTGGGAGAAGCGCATCCGCTTTGTGCCCCATTTCTCATTGGCCCGGTGGCTCAGGATGGCGCCGATGCGCCCCACGATCTCCCCGTCCCGGCAGGCCAGGAAGCACCTGGCCTCACAGTACTCAAAGGCCGGATTTTTCTCCCTGTCCCAGTCGGCCAGGTCATCCCCGTAAAAGGCGGGCACAAACTGGGGCACATCCCGGTACAGCTTGTTGGGGTAGTCCACAAATTTACGCAGCTCCCCCTTGGTGGAGACCTCCCGGATCTCCACCCCGCTCGTCGTCGCTACCATATTCTCTCCCTCTTTCGTCCGGCGGGCTCTCTCCTTCCCCCCGGAACGCTCTCTATCTGCTGCCGCGGCTCTCCCCGCGGGTCACCTGCTCTTTACCAGCGCCTCGCCGGCCAGGTAGATGTCCCCCGCTCCCACCGTGACCACCAGGTCGCCGGGCCGGACCAGCTCTCTCAGCTTTTCCGTCACGTCAGCCAGGGTGGGGCAGTAGACGCTGCCCGGAATCTGCCGGGCCAGGTCGTTGGAGGAGATGCCCACATCGTTGTCCTCCCGGGCGGCGAAGATCTCCGCCAGCAGGAGCACGTCGGGCTTTTTCAGCACCTCCACAAAGTCGTCGAACAGCTTGTAGGTGCGGGAGTAGGTGTGGGGCTGGAAGGCGCACACCACCCGCTCATACCCCAGGCCGGCGGCCATGTCCAGCATGACCCGCAGCTCGCCGGGGTGGTGGGAATAGTCGTCATAGACGGGGGCGCCGTTGTACTCCCCCTTGAACTCAAAGCGGCGGCCGGGCAAGCGGAAGTCCCGCAGGCCCTGCTCCACCGCCCATCCGGGCACACCCAGCACGCTGGCCGCCGCCGCGGCGGCCACGGCGTTCTTCACATTGTGCAGGCCGGGCACGCTCAGCTCAATGTGGGCGTACTTCTCCCCGCCGCACATGATGTCGAAGCGGCCCAGCTCATGGCAGAACTCCAGGTTGGCGCAATGGACATCGCCCCGCTCCACGCCGAAGGTCACCACCCGCCGGGTCTCTCCGGCCAGGGTGGTCATGGTGTTCTCATCCTCGCAGTTGGCCACGATGGTGCCGTCCTCCGGGATGCGGTCGGCAAAGGCCCGGAAGGAATGCTCCACATCCTGCAGGTCCTTGAAAAAGTCCAGATGGTCCGCCTCGATGTTCAGGATCACCGCCACCGTGGGGAAGAAGGACAGGAAGGAGTTGCAGTATTCGCAGGACTCCAGGATGATGGTGTCCCCGTGGCCCACCCGGTAGTCCGCCCCCAGCAGGGGCAGGGTGCCGCCGATCATGACGGTGGGGTCCAGCTGGGCGGCCATAAAGATGTGGGTACACATGGAGGTGGTAGTGGTCTTGCCGTGGGTGCCGGAAATGCACAGGGCATTTTTGTACTGCTGCATGATGGCGCCCCAGGCCTGGGCCCGCTCGAACACGGGAATGCCCGCCTGACGGGCGGCGGCGATCTCCGGGTTGTCGTCGTGGGCGGCGGCGGTGCGGATCACGCAGTCCGCCCCCCGGATGTTCTCCGCCTTCTGCGGGCCGGTGAACACGGTGATGCCCAGGGAGCGCAGCCGCTCCACCGCGGCGCTGTCATGCCAGTCCGAGCCGCTGATGGTGATGCCCGCCCCGTGGAGCACCTCCGCCAGGGAGGCCATGGACACCCCGCCGATGCCCACCAGGTGGGCCCGGCGTCCCGGACGCATATATTCATGAATGTTGTTGGCAGTCATTCAAACACCTCATATATGATAGGGCGGCGCGGCGCGCCGCGCCGGCCCTGAAATTGAGCCAAAATATTATACTACACATATACGGCAAATGGCAACCCATATTTTAGTGGGCCCGGGAATAAGTATCGTCCGATCACGGGGGTTTTAGACGGGGCGGTATTAGGAATTGGAAATGAAGAATTGGCGGCGTGCCGATGGGGCCGCCCCTGACAAGCCGGGCTCCCACACAAAAACAGGGGCACACCCGTGGTGTGCCCCTGCCCGCTGTACTGTCACATCATCTGCTTGTTGCGGGAGATATTCATGGTGCCGTCCTGCATGTCGCCGATCCAGTCCAGGCTCTTGCCGGTGCCCTGGGCCACGCAGGAGATGGCGTCGTCGGCCAGGTAGGTCTCGATTCCGGTGTGGGACTCGATGAGCTTGTCGAAGCCGGAGAGCAGGGAGCCGCCGCCGGTCATGATGATGCCGTTGGTGGAGATGTCCGCCACCAGCTCGGGGGGCGTGCGCTCCAGCACGCCGTGGATGGCCTCCAGAATGCGGGCGCAGGGCTCCTCAAAGGCCTCGATCATCTCGCTGGAGGTGACGGTGAACACCCGGGGCAGGCCGGTCATCAGGCAGCGGCCCTTCACCTCCATGGTGACCTCCTCGGCCCGGGGGAACACGCAGCCGATGGTCACCTTCAGCTCCTCCGCCGTGCGCTCGCCGATGAGCACGTTGTGGCGCTTGCGGATGTATTTGATGAGGGCGTCGCTGAAGGCGTCGCCGGCCACCTTGATGGAGGCGGACTCCACGATGCCGGACAGGGAGATGACGGCGATGTCGGCGGTGCCGCCGCCGATGTCCACCACCATGTGGCCGTCGGGCTGGGCGATGTCGATGCCCGCGCCCAGGGCGGCGGCCAGAGGCTCCTCAATGAGATACACCTTGCGGGCGCCCGCCTGGAGCCCGGCGTCCACCACGGCGCGCTCCTCCACCTCGGTGATGCCGGAGGGCACGCAGATGATGACCCTGGGCTTGAACAGGCGGATGGGAGCCACCTTGCGGATGAACTCCCGGAGCATCCGCTCGGTCATGTCGTAATCGGAGATGACGCCCTCCCGCAGGGGGCGGATGGCCACGATGTTGCCGGGGGTGCGGCCCAGCATCTGCTGCGCCTCCGCGCCCACCTTCAGCAGCTTGCCGGAGTTTTTGTCCAGCGCCACCACGGAGGGCTCCCGCAGGACGATGCCCTTGCCCTTGATATAGACCAGCACGCTGGCGGTGCCCAGGTCGATGCCGATATCCTTCGCAAACATAACTTTCACCCCTGTATCAATTCCGCGCCTGACATTCTGCCCAAAAAGCGCGGTCTGTAACCGTCCGGGATGGCCCGGACAGTGGTCATAATTCCAGCTATAACAGCTTATTTTCTATTATACTGGAGCCATCCCCATTTTGCAATGGCAAATTCCACGTTCAAAGAAATTTAAGGGCGGCGGAACTTTTTCCCCAACTTTAACCACAAGTTGAATGACAAACGGAAAAACCTATGGTATAGTATTTTTAGAGACCGGAAACAGATCCTCCACAGAAAGGATGCCCGACATGCTGATCGTATCTTCCGCTTTCTTCTATATGAGCGCGTGGCTGACCGTTTCCCCCTATGCGGGGTACGGCATTGCCGGAGTGCGCCCATATCAGGACAAGCAGAAGATCTCAATCGGATCGGGCCCCTGCTGACCGAGCTGCTCGGTCGCCTCGGTCTCCCCTTTCTGAATTGCGGAAGCCGCTTGTCTTGTTGGAAGGCAAGCGGCTTTTTCACGCCCTGAGCGGCGAACCATTCAGAGAGGAGCGATCAAGGTGGACATTCCAACCATCGATCTGGCCCGCACCGGGGCCAATATCAAACATCTGCGGGAGGCGGCGGGGCTCTCCGTCCGCGACCTCCAGAGCGCCTTCGGGTTCAACTCCCCCCAGGCCATTTACAAGTGGCAGAGCGGGGCGGCGCTGCCCTCCGTTGACAATCTGATCGTCCTGGCGGCCCTGCTCCATGTCCGCATCGACGATATTATCATCACCGACCGTCCGGCCCCATAGCGTGCGGGGCCGGCCCCTACGGCCAGGCCATCGCCGCGGAGCCAATTTCTCATTTCTAATTTCCCTCTCTCCCCCATAAAAACACCAAGCCCCCAGCCGTCCTACACCGCGGCTGGGGGCTTACTTCTGTTCTGAGATGTTCAATGGCGGATACCTTCACTTTCTTCGGGATTGCCATGGGTGTCGCTGAAAAATGCTTTGCTCTACTGTTTCGTCAAACTAAATGGCCTTCTTCTTCAGGTCCGATGCTCACATGAGCTTGTTTGGAACAGGGCTTCGCGCTTTCTCACTGCGTTCCCATTGCCAGGGGCTGAGCCTCTCAGTACATTGGACTCACCGCTCCTTTCTGTCTGTATTGTACAATAGCTTCTCAGAATTGTCAACAGTTTTTAGAAAAAATTTATAAATATTTTCGACAGAAAGCCCGCCTGCGGGAAACAGGCGGACTCTCCTCAGTTCTTCCAGGCGGACAGCCCGTACCAGGTCAAGCCCGCGGCCTCCGCGTCTCCCCAGGTGGCCAGGCGCTGGGCCAGCCCCGACCAGGTGTTGTACCAGAACACATAGGTGACCTCCAGGTGGCAGGGCAGGATGCTCTCGATGATGGCCCGCAGCCGCTCAAATTCCCCGGGAATGCCCCCCACGTCGGGGAAGGACACCTCCACATAGCCCGGCCTGTCCCCCTCCGCCGCCACGGCACTGACGCCGCAGCCGGACAGGGTGTCGTTGACGGCGGACAGGGTGAAGCTGTCCCCGCCGATGCGCAGCAGCGCCGCCAGAGCCTGCCGCCGCTGCCGGGCGTCGGCGCTCACCGGGCGGTAGGGCAGCAGCTCCTCCACCAGTTCCAGGCCCACGCCCTCCGCCGTGGCCAGGGACATCTCCCGGGCCGTCTCCTCCAGCTGCTCCAGGCCCTGGTCCAGGCCGTTTCCGTAAGCGCCCAGCTCCCCCCGGTTCACCGCTCCGGCTCCCAGGTCATACACACCCAGGGGCTGCAGCAGCTGGGCCAGATAGCTCTCATAGCCCATCTCTCCGCCCCCTTACGCCT
>JBJEYO010000105.1:0-9777 GCA_051886935.1 Candidatus Enterenecus sp.
CCTTCTCGATCTCGTCAAAGAGGATGACGGAGTAGGGCTTGCGGCGGATCTTCTCGGTGAGCTGGCCCGCGTCGTCATAGCCCACATAGCCCGGGGGCGAGCCGATGATGCGGGACACTGAGTGCTTTTCCATGAACTCACTCATGTCCAGGCGGATGAGAGCCTCGGGGGAGGAGAACAGGTCGGCGGAGAGCTGCTTGACCAGCTCGGTCTTGCCCACGCCGGTGGAGCCCACGAAGATGAAGGACACGGGCTTGTGCTTGGCGGAGATGCCCACGCGGCCCCGGCGGATGGCGGAGGCCACGGCGTGGACCGCCTCGTCCTGGCCCACGATGTGGGTCTTGAGCCGGTCCTCCAGCTTGGCCAGACGCTCAAACTCCTGCTCCTGGATCTGGCTGGCGGGGATCTTGGTCCACAGCTCGATGACCCGGGCCAGGTGGGCGGCGGTCAGGGGAGGGTCTCCCTTGGCCCGCAGGGCGTCCCGCTCGCCGGTGAGCTGGGCCTGGCGGCTCTTCAGCTCGGCCAGGCGCTGGTAGGCCCGCTCGTTGACCTGGTTCTGGGCCGCCTGCTTCTGGGTGGTGATGGCGTTGAGCTGGCACTGGAGGTCGGCAATCTGGCGCCGGCGGCCCTCCTGGCGGTCCTGGAAGGCGGGGTCGCCCCGGTTGGGCGCCTCGGCGTCGTCCCGGCTCACCGCCATCTCCAGGGAGTCCTTCTGCCGCTGGAGCTGCTGCTCCTGCTGCTGAAGCTGCTGCACCAGGCTGTCCCCCTGGCCGTTGGTGGTGGACAGCACCAGCTCCATCTCCTTGGCGTAGTCGGCCAGCTCCCTGTCGATCTCGGCCAGGCGGGCCAGCTCCCTGCTGTGCAGGTTCACGTCGGAGGCGGCCTCGTCGATCAGGTCGATGGCCTTGTCGGGCAGGTAGCGGTCGGTGATGTAGCGCTCGCTCATGGTCACCGCCAGCCGGCACATATCCGGGCTGATGGTCACATGGTGGAACTGCTCGTAGTAGGGGGCGATGCCCTTGAGAATCTCGGTGGACTCGTCGATGGAGGGCTCCTCCACGATGACGGGCTGGAACCGGCGCTCCAGAGCGGAGTCCTTTTCGATGTACTTGCGGTACTCGGTCAGGGTGGTGGCGCCGATGACCTGAATCTCGCCCCGGCTCAGGGCGGGCTTCAGGATGTTGGCGGCGTTCATGGAGCCCTCCGCGTCGCCGGCGCCCACGATGGAGTGGACCTCGTCAATGACCAGAATGATGTTGCCCAGCTTCCTGACCTCGTCGATGAGACCCTTCATGCGGGACTCGAACTGGCCCCGGAACTGGGTGCCCGCCACCAGAGCGGTCAGGTCCAGCAGGTAGACCTCCTTGTCCAGCAGCTTGTAGGGCACGTTGCGGTCGCAGATGCGCTGGGCCAGGCCCTCGGCGATGGCGGTCTTGCCCACGCCGGGCTCGCCGATGAGGCAGGGGTTGTTCTTCTGGCGGCGGTTGAGGATCTGGACGGTGCGCTCGATCTCACTGTCCCGGCCCACGATGCGGTCCAGCTTGCCCTCCTGGGCCTTGCGGGTCAGGGAGATGCAGTAGTTCTCCAGAAACTTGCGCTTGGGGGCCTTTTCGCCCTTGGCGTTCTTTTCCTCCTTGGCCCCGCCGGGCTTCTCGCCCCGGTTGGGCGCCTCGCCGCCGGCCTGCTGTCCGCCGAAGAGCTTGTTCAGGAAGGGGAAGGTGGCGGTGCGGCCGTCGTCGTCCTCGTCCCCGTCGTCCTCCTCGGGAACGGCCAGGCCCTCCATGCCCTCGGCGCCGCCGAAGGCGGACATCATCTCGTTGGAGATGTTCTCCAGGTCATCGTCGGAGATGCCCATTTTTTTCATCATGTCGTCCACGGGCTTGATGCCCAGTTCCCGGGCGCACTTCAGGCAGAGACCCTCGTTCTTGGTCTCCGAGCCTTCGATTTTGGTAATAAAGATGACCGCTACGTTCTTATGGCAGCGGGTACAAAGAGTGGGCTGCATAGCGCAACTCCTTTCAGGGGGTTATCATTTGGCACCTACCATAACAGATAAATATGAACCTGTCATGAATATTTGCCGGAAAATTTCACACCAGAAGGCGGTCCAGCAGCTCCAGCAGGCGCGTCGGGGTGAACAGGGAGACCACCGGCGTGGTGGGCTCGGCGGGGATCCAGCCCGCCGCCTGGGCCAGCCAGACCAGAATGACCACCAGCAGGACGGCCTTGACCAGCCCCAGGACGACGCCGCCCACCAGGTTGAGGGTGGCCAGGCCCGGCAGGTGGAAGGCCAGGTCCAGGGCGCGGCCGATCAGGAACCAGGCCAGCTGGATCACCAGGAAGGACAGGGCAAACAGCCCCTCCTTGGCGGCCAGGCCGGCCAGGGAGTCGGCCACAGCCTGGACGGCGGTGCGGCCGCCGGTCTGGACCAGGGCGTCCTCGTCCAGATACCTGACCAGGCCGGAGAACAGGGAGGAGTCTTCCACCGCGTCCAGCAGCTCCTCCACGGTGAGGGTGCCCTCGGCGGTGTCTACCTCCACGCTCTGGATGGTGCGGTAGATGGAGGGCTGAATCAGGTCGGCCACCGGCTCCTGAAGGGCGCCGGACAGGAATTTGGCCCCGAAAAAGGCCACAAACAGGCCGGCCAGTCCGAACAGGGTCAGGATCAGGCCCTTTTTGCCGCCCCGCCAGGCGAAAAAGGCCAGGATGGCGACGATGGCGATGTCGAATATGTAGGCGCTCATAGGGGGACCTCCTTTGATCAGGGAATGTAGAAGCTGGCGCTCTCGGCGGAGATGAGGATGGCGGAGCCGTCCGCCATCAGCAGCACGGCCCGGGCGCCCTGGGTGCCCTCCAGGGTGGCGTAGGGCTCCAGATCGCTGGTGTAGATGTCCAGCCGGTCGCCGGTGAGCACTGCCACATACCGCCCGGCGGCGGCCAGTGAGAGCACCTGCTCCCGGCAGTCCAGAGTATGCCTGGTGCCGTCGGCGGAGACCGTCCACAGCTCGGCCTGGCTGCCTGCCCGGTATTTGCCCAGCAGGGCGGCGGCAAAGCCGTCCCCGGCCAGGGTGTAGCGCTTGAGGTAGCGGTCAGACCAGTCCACCGACAGGGTCTCGCCGCTGTGGTCGGTGATGTCCAGCCCCCGGTCGCCCAGGGACCAGACGGCGTCGGCGGTGTGCCGGGTGGCGATGACCACGCTGCCCCCCAGGGAGCGGGTCAGGTCGGGGACGAAGTCCCCGCCGCCGGCGGTGTTCAGGGTGTAGAGGGACAGGGTGGAGGCGAAGGCGCCGTCCTCCTGGCCGATGGTCAGGATGGACAGGGTCTTGCCGTCGTCGGACAGGGCGGCGTCCATGACGAAGGCGGAGGACAGGTTGACGCTCATGATGGGGGTGTAGGAGGCGTCATACACCGTCACCGCCCCGCGGTAGCCGCCGGACTGGGTGACCACGGTGAGCTGGCCGTTCTTGTTCAGGTGGGCGGACAGGATGGAGCTGAGCCCCTCCGCCGACCACACCAGCTGCCGCTGGCCCAGCACATGAAGCTGAGAGCCGCCGGCGTCGTACACCACCGCCAGGGAGCCGTTGGTGTCCACCACCGGGTTGTCCATGCTCACCGACTGGCTGACATAGCAGGTGCCGCTGCCGGAATAGAGGGAGATGGCGTTGCGGGAGCACACCAGCAGGTCCCCGTCCAGCACGGCGAAGGTGTCATTCAGATTGCCGTCGTAGGGGAAGGACTCGGCCTGGCCGCTGTCGCTGACCACCAGGGAGCGGTAGCGCAGCCAGCGCTTGGCGCTGTCCAGGTTCAGCCGGTCCCGGAACACCACGGCGGCCACCGCCGCCAGCAGCAGCGCCAGGGTCAGCAGCGCCACCAGCAGCCGGAACAGGAACCGGGGGCGCTTCTTTTTGACCGGCGGATCAGATCGTTCAATTTGCTTTTCATCCATAGTCAGAGTACATCCTCATCATACCAGAGATTGGTCATATAAAGCCCGTCGGGCGGGGCGGTGGGGCCGGCCAGGGTGCGGTTGCGGGAGGCCAGAATGTCCGGAATGTCCTCCGGGCGCAGCTTGCCCTCGGCGGCGTAGATGCAGGTGCCCACCATGGCCCGCACCATGTTGTAGAGAAAGCCGTCGGCGCACACCCGGCAGTCGATGATGTCCCCCCGGCGCTCAATGTCGAAGTAGTGGACGGTACGCACGGTGGACAGGGTCTGGGTGCCCACCGAGCGGACGGCGGCAAAGTCGTGGGTGCCCACCAGCTGCTGGGCGCACTCCGCCATGACCGCCTCGTCCAGATGGCGGGGGTAGAACCAGACCCGGTTGACATAAAACGGGTCACGGATCCGGGAGTTGTAGATGCGGTAGGTGTATTCCTTTTTCAGGCAGGAGCCGATGGCGTTGAAGCCATCGGACACCACCGTGGCCTTGGACACCACGATGTCATCGGGCAGCACCGTGTTCACCGCCAGGGGCAGCCGCTGGGTGGGGATGCCGGAGGTGGTGCGGAAGTTGGCCACATAGACCCGGGCGTGGACGCCGGTGTCGGTGCGGCCCGCGCCGGTGACCCGCACGGGATGGCCAACCACGGAGGCCAGGGCCTTCTCCAGGGTTTCTGCCACGGTGACGGCGTTTTTCTGCACCTGCCAGCCGTGGTAGGCGGTGCCGGTATAGCTCAGGCGCAGGGCGATGTTCCGCTGCTCCATGGGGATGACCTCCTATCCAGACAGGTTACAGGCCGAAATGGCCCAGAATGCCCACGCCCACGCACAGGATGAGGGCGGCGCCCATGAACAGGCCGTCGGCGGGGCGGAAGTGGAGCTGGTTCATGCGGGTGCGCCCCTTGCCGCCGTGGTAGCAGCGGCACTCCATGGCGGTGGCCAGCTCGTCGGCCCGCCGGAAGGCGGAGATGAACAGGGGCACCAGCAGGGGGATCAGGGCCTTGGCCCGCTGGAGCAGGTTGCCGCTGTCGAAGTCGGCGCCTCTGGCCCGCTGGGCGGACATGATTTTGTCGGTCTCCTCAATGAGCGTGGGGATGAACCGCAGGGCGATGGACATCATCATGGCCAGCTCGTGGACGGGCACCCTCAGCTTCTTCAGGGGGGACAGCAGCCCCTCCAGGCCGTCGGTCAGGGCCAGGGGGGAGGTGGTGTAGGTCAGCAGGAAGGTGCAGGAGATGAGCATCATGATGCGCACCACCATGAAAAAGGCGTGGAGCAGGCCCTCGGCGGTGACGGTGATGCGCCAGAAGGACAGCAGCACGGTCTCGCCGGGGGTGAAAAAGACGTTGAGCACGGCGGTGAAGATGAGCAGGAACAGCACCGGCTTCATGCCCTTCAGCAGCGCCTTGGGCTTGACGGTGGACAGAGCCACCACCAGGATGAGCACCGCCAGCAGCACGGCGTAGGTGACGAACCACTCGCCCAGGAACAGGGCGATGATATAGAGGATGAGCCCCACCAGCTTGGCCCTGGGGTCCAGACGGTGGATGGGGGAGGAGCCGGGGAAGTACTGGCCCAGGGTGATGTCTTTCAGCGCCATTTACTCCCCTCCCTTTTCGTCTGAAGCAGCCTGCTTCATTCCATTTCCAGCCAAGGGCGCTGAAAATTTCATATCCGCGGGCCCCTTCTTCCTCTCCCCGCAAAGCTGGTCTTCCGCTTTGCGGGGTCCCCGATTCAGAGCGGACAGAACGGCGTCCCGGGCCTGCTCAATGGTGTAGACGGAGGGGGGCACGTCCACGCCCATGGAGCGCAGACGGGCGAACAGCCGGGTCATGGCGGGCACGCCCAGGCCCATGTCCTCCAGCTCCGCCCCGTGGGCGAACACCTGAGCGGGGGTGCCGGAGAAGGGGATGACGGCGTCGTGGAACACCACCAGCCGCTGGGCCTCCCGGGCCACCTCGTCCATGGAGTGGGACACCAGCACGATGGCCGCGCCCTGCTCCCGGTGGTAGGCACGGATGTTCTCCAGAATCTGAGCCGCACCGGAGGGGTCCAGACCGGCGGTGGGCTCGTCCAGAATGAGCACCTTGGGCTCCATGGCGATGACGCCGGCGATGGCCACGCGGCGCTTCTGGCCGCCGGACAGGTCGAAGGGGGACTTCTCCAGCAGGCTGTCGTCCAGCCCCACAAAGTGGGCGGAGCGGCGCACGCGGCGGTCAATCTCCCCCTCGTCCAGCCCCATGTTTTTGGGGCCGAAGGCGATGTCCTTGTACACCGTCTCCTCAAAGAGCTGGTACTCCGGGTACTGGAATACCAGGCCCACCTGGAACCGCACCTGGCGGGTGCGCTCCTTGGTCTCCCAGATGTCCTGGCCCTCAAAGAGGACCTGGCCGGAGGTGGGCTTCAGCAGGCCGTTGAGATGCTGGATGAGGGTGGACTTGCCCGAGCCGGTGCGGCCGATGACGGCCACATACTCCCCCGGCTCCACAGAGAAATCCACCCGGTCCAGAGCGGTGTGCTCAAAGGGGGTGCCCTGGCTGTAAATATGGGTCAGTTGTCTGGTCTCAATAATGGGCATAGGTAATAACTTCCTCAGTGATTGGTGAGAATGGGGGCGAGGGCGGCGGCGCATTCCTCCACCGTCAGGGTGTCCAGGGGGACGTCCAGTCCGGCCCGGCGCAGCTCGTACATCAGGGCCACCGGCTCCGGGACCTCCAGCCCCAGCGCCCGCAGGCCCTCCACATCCCGGAACACCTCCGCCGGGCTGCCGTCAGCCATGATTCGGCCGTCGTGCATGACGATGAGGCGGCCGGCCTGGGCGGCCTCGTCCATGTGGTGGGTGATGAGCACCACGGTGATGCCCTGTTCCCGGTTGAGCTGCTTCACGGTGTCCAGCACCTCCCGGCGGCCCACCGGGTCCAGCATGGCGGTGGGCTCGTCCAGCACGATGCACCGGGGGCGCATGGCCAGTACCCCGGCGATGGCCACCCGCTGCTTCTGGCCGCCGGACAGGAGGTGGGGGGCGTGGCGGGCGTAGCTGCTCATGCCCACCTGCTCCAGCACACCGTCCACCCGGCTGCGGATCTCCTCAGAGGGGACGCCCAGGTTCTCCGGCCCGAAGGCCACGTCCTCCTCCACCACGCTGGCCACGATCTGGTTGTCCGGGTTCTGGAACACCATGCCCACCTGGCGGCGGATGTCCAGCAGCAGGTCCTCGTCGGCGGTGTCCATGCCGTCCACATACACCTTGCCGCCGGAGGGCAGCAGAATGGCGTTCATGTGCTTGGCCAGGGTGGACTTGCCCGAGCCGTTGTGGCCCAGGATGGCCACGAAGGAGCCGGGCTCGATGGCCAGGTCGATGCCGTCCAGCACCGTGGGGGCCACGCCCTCCTCGGTGGTGTAGCGGAAGGTGAGCTGTTCGGTTTTGATGATGGGGTCAGACATGGCGCAACCTCTTTTGAGTTGAAAAAAGATATGGATCAGGACGATAATATTGGCCCTTGTGATGGGTGGGAGTAGGGCCCGATGCCCTCATCGGGCCGTGGGGCGGCCATCGCCTCCCCTATGTGCCTATCCTCCGCGCGTCGCGTTGTCACGCTGCGGATTGGGCACATGGCCGGGTCGCTTTCGCTCCGCCTCGGACAAAACGGGGATTTGCTGCGCAAATCCCGGCCATTTTGTCCTCGCTTCGTTCCAAGCTCCCCTATGTGCCTATCCTCCGCGCTTCGATGTCCACCGTCCCGTGGCCCCGCAGGGCAGGGCCAGGCCGCTCTGGGTGACAGGCAGGCCCAGCTCGTCGGACACGGTGTGCCCGCCGAATTTGCCGCCGACGACGGTCTGGAGAATGTAGGTCAGCACCGACGGGGCCAGACCCGTGGTGTAGGAGTTCAGGATGACGAACAGGGGGTCATCGGACAGCACGCCGCTCACCAGCTCCACAAAGGGGTACAGATTCTCCTCCAGCTTCCACACCTCGCCGGAGGGGCCCCGGCCGTAGGAGGGCGGGTCCATGATGATGGCGTCGTACCTGCGGCCCCGGCGGATCTCCCGCTCCACGAACTTGGCGCAGTCGTCCACGATCCAGCGGATGGGGGCGCTCTCCAGCCCGGAGCTTCTGGCGTTCTCCTTGGCCCACTGGACCATGCCCTTGGCGGCGTCCACATGGCAGACGCTGGCCCCCGCCGCGGCGCAGGCGATGGTGGCCCCGCCGGTGTAGGCGAACAGGTTGAGCACGCTGATGGGCCGCCCCGCCTTCTGGATGAGGTCCCGGGCGAAATCCCAGTTGGCGGCCTGCTCGGGGAACACGCCGGTGTGCTTGAAGTTCATCAGCCCCACATTGAAGGTCAGGTCACGGTAGCGGACCTGCCACCGCTCCGGCACGTTCTTGCTGGCCCACTGGCCGCCGCCGGTGTTGGAGCGGGCGTAGCGGGCGTCGGGCTGCTTCCAGCCCCTGTGGCGGCGGGGGGTGTTCCAGATGGCCTGGGGATCGGGGCGCACCAGCAGCTGACTGCCCCAGCGCTCCAGCTTTTCGCCCCGGCCGCAGTCGATAAGCTCATAGTCCTTCCATTGATCGGCGATCCACATAGGCGTATAACTCCTCAGTATAAAATCAAATTATTATACAATAGGATGGGGGAATAGTCAAATAAAAACCGCCGGGCCAGTGATATACTGACCCGGCGGTCCCAGTCAGGGGATGAACCGCTCAAAGATGGACAGGCAGCCGTCGGCCTCCGTCGCCTCCATGTCCTCACGGCTCCGGAGGGTCCAGCTGACCTCCCGGACGCCCCACACCCTGCGGGCCAGACGGAGGGAGAGCCGGCCCCGGTGCTCGTAGTTGTAGGCGATGAAGTCGGGCCTGGTGAGAAAGCCGGTGAGCAGATGGGTCATGGCGAAGTCGGCCGCCCAGCCCAGCCCGGTGTGCTCCTTCTTCAGGAAGTTCTGGCTCAGCTGGCCCCGGCAGATCTCCGGACGGTGCTTTTTCAGCCAGCGGACGGCCTGGGGGTGGAAGGACTCAATGCAGTAGTCCACCTGGTATCGGTCCAGCATGTCGCAGGTGGCCTGGGCCAGAGCCGCGGCGTTGCCGTCCACCTTCAGTTCCACGATGAGGGGCGTTTTCCCCTCAAACAGGGGGAGCACCTCCTCCAGGAAAGGAATTTTCTCGTCGGTGCCCTCCAGCCGGTACTGCCCCAGCTGGGCGGAGGTCAGCTCAGAGGCCTTCACATCCGCCCCGGCGGTGCGCAGCAGGGAGTTGTCGTGGATGACGGCCAACCGCCCGTCCTTTGTCAGGTGAACGTCCAGCTCCGCGCCGAAGCCGTGTTCCACCGCCCGGCGGAAGGCAGCCAGGGAGTTCTCCGGGACGCCGTGCTCCTTGTCGTGGAGCCCCCGGTGGGCATAGCGGAATTTTTCCAGAGTGGCCCAGGCCCGGTGGCCCCTGCGGCCCTGGATCATTGCCAGATAGATCATGAGCAGGAGGACGATGATCCTGGCCGCCGTGAGAACGGCGATGATGGCGGTGTTGTGAATGGCGATGGCGAAAAAATTGAGAATGACCAGCAGAATAATGAGAAAAGCCATTGTGTTCATTGTGTCGATCTCCTTGGCAGACGGCGCGCTCAGTCGTCCATGTCCTCAAAGGCGTCCAGGCCCTTTTTGGCCTGAGCCTTGGCGTCGCCGTGCTTCACAAAGCACATGGTCACAAAGCTGAGCGCCACAAAGAAGGCGGCGTAGGGGAACAGAATCTGGTAGCTGATGTTGCGCATCAGGGTGCCGGCCAGCACGGGGGTGACCACCTGGGCGGCCATGGAGGCGGTGTAGTAGTAGCCGGTGAACTTGCCG